>JBJTVM010000685.1:0-6059 GCA_046081205.1 Pseudanabaena sp.
TTTTTCAATTTCCTCGTTAACCTTTTGGCTGGTTTGGTTGCCTATACCTATCGCGAGACTAAACCTGCTTTAGATCTTCTCTTCAAAGGCTTGCCTGCTCTTCCTCCTACTTGCTTTTAGTTCGTCGAACTCACGTTAAATTAGCGCATTTATAGCAGCAATTCTCATTATGAAACCGATTTTGGTGTTTCCAGCGCCTTCGGCGCTGGAAACACCAAAATCGATTTTTTGAAAGCATGCCAACGGCGGGCTTTCAAAAAATCGATTTATATAATGCGAATTGCTGCATTTATAGCGCTTTTATTTTGCTGATCGCTAACAAATGTATGATGATTACTCTGCAATAAATTCTTTCATCGGTTAAAAAATTTCCCTCACGAATGGCGCTAATAGTTCAGAAATATGGTGGCTCCTCCGTAGCCGATGCCGATCGCATCAAGGCAGTCCGCGATCGCATTAAGCGGACAGTTGATGCTGGAAATCAAGTTGTAGTAGTGGTTTCAGCGATGGGCAAAACCACTGATGGTTTGGTGGCTCTCGCCGAGTCAGTGTCAGCAACTCATACTCAAACCCTCACCGAAATTGCCGCAAAAGAGCGAGAAATGGATCTGCTCTTAGCAACGGGTGAGCAGATCACGATCGCCGCCTTAAGTTTGGCATTGCAAGCAGTAGGACAGCCTGCGATCGCCATGAATGGCTCTCAAGTCAGGGTAGTTACGGAGCCAAACCATACTCGCGCCAGAATTTTATACGTAGAACCAGATCAAATTAGATCAGCGCTTAATCTTGGCAAGGTCGTAGTGATTGCAGGATTTCAAGGTGTGGCGATTGATCAAGCCACTGGTTCACCAAGCAATGAAATTACCACT
The DNA here is from genome assembly GCA_046081205.1 of Pseudanabaena sp. GTDB lineage: Bacteria > Cyanobacteriota > Cyanobacteriia > Pseudanabaenales > Pseudanabaenaceae > Pseudanabaena. The sequence goes on from JBJTVM010000685.1 coordinate 870, forward strand.
TTAGGACGTGGGGGGTCTGACACCTCGGCAGTAGCAATCGCGGCAGCGATCGAAGCCGACATTTGCGAAATTTATACCGATGTTCCTGGTATTTTGACCACTGACCCACGTATTGTCCCCAAAGCACAAATGCTTGCGGAAATTACTTGTGACGAAATGCTAGAGTTAGCCAGCTTAGGGGCAAAAGTTTTGCATCCACGTTCTGTGGAAATTGCCCGTAACTTTGGCGTAAAAATGTGTGTGCGATCTAGTTGGCTAGATGATGCGGGTACGGTGATCACTTCGCCGCGCATTGGTACTGGCAATCTGAAATCCTTAGAAGTGAATCGTTTTGTAGAGACAGTTTCGATTGATTATGATCAAGTCAAAATTGCATTGTTACAAATTCCCGATCACCCTGGGATCGCATCCCAGTTATTCAAATCTCTTGCCGATCAGGGTATCAATGTTGACTTAATTATCCAAGCAGTGCAAGAAACTGAAGGGGTCAACGATATTGCTTTTACAATTCCGCAAAATCAACTACAGCTTGCCGAAGTAGTCACCCGTGGTTTAGAAATTGGCGCAAGTTTAGTCACCGTTGACTCCGCTATTGCCAAAATCAGTATTATTGGTGTGGGCATGATCGGACGACCAGGCGTAGCCGCGCAAATGTTCACGGCTTTGGCAGAAGCAGGGATCAATATTCAAATGATTTCCACTTCTGAAATTAAAATTAGTTGTGTGATTGCGGCGGCTGATGGTGAAGCGGCGATCGCGGCAATCCAAAAAACCTTTGATGTCCCAGTGCAATCGCATCAAGCTTGTGAGATCACATCGGACAGTAAAGCTGATGTTTCGCCTGTGCGTGGGGTCGCGCTAGATCGCAATCGCGCCAGAATTGCAGTGCAGCAAGTCCCCGATCGCCCAGGGATGGCGGCAAAAATCCTTGAGCAGCTTGTTGAGCAGAACATTAGTTTGGATATGATCGTCCAGTCGCAATCCAATCGTGATGTTAATGAAATTGCCTTTACCGTAGCGATCGCCGATCTTGCCAAAGCGGAAACTGCCCTCAAACAATATGCTCAGAAGCTTGGCTATGGTGCAGTAACTTGTGATGCTGACATTAGCAAAGTCAGTATTGTGGGAGCAAATATGATCTATCAGTCGGGAATTGCTGCTCGTATGTTTAGCGCTCTCGCTGATTCAGGTATTAATATTGAGATGATCGCCACATCTGAAATTAAAGTAAGCTGCGTAGTCCGCGATCATCAAGCGGAACAAGCACTGAAAGTTATTCATCAAGAATTTAACTTGTCAGGTGATCACGCGATCGAAGTTCCCAGTGCTTTGAAAAAGTAGTAATTCCAAAACTAAAAATGGCTATGTCATTTTTAGTTTTAAAAATCCTTATACCAAAGTACAAAATGGCTACGCCATTTTGCACCTTTAAAGCCCTCATAGGGTTTGGCTTTCAATTCACAGAAGTTTTGCCCAGATTTCGTGAATTGTAAGTGTGGCGCAAAGTGCCACACTTACTACCTAAATACGCTTTAAGATAAACACATATCCCGCGAGCAGTTCTATGTCATCTGATAAATCTAGCGATCGCCCAAGCAATCCGCCCACTGATCCCAAGCAAGTGCCACCTGTACCTAAAGAAAGTTCTTTTAAAAATTTCTTGGCTGATAACTTGCCTACCGTCACAGTAGCTATTTTGCTAGCAGTTGGCGTAAGAATATTTATTGCTGAGCCACGTTATATTCCTTCTAGCTCGATGGAGCCAACTTTATTGATTGACGATCGATTAATTATCGATAAGCTTTCAATTCGTTGGCGCAAGCCTGAACGTGGTGAAATTATCGTTTTTAATCCACCTATTAATCCTGAAGTGCCTGATGCGTCTAAGGTGTATATCAAGCGAGTAATTGGGTTACCAGGCGATCGCATCAGTATTCGTGATGGCAAAGTATTTATCAATGATGTGCCACTAAATGAGCCATACATTGCAACGCCGCCAAATTACACTTTGCCAACTCAAGACGATGCTCTCTGCCCCAGATGTTTCCGCCCTGACAATGTGCAGTCTGGGAAAGATCACCCGTTTTTTACAGTGCCAAACGGTAACTATTGGGTGATGGGTGATAATCGCAATAATAGTTTGGATTCTCACTCATGGGGGTTTATGCCCGAAGAGAATCTAGTTGGAAGAGCCATGTTTCGTTACTGGCCCTTTGACAATCGTGTTGGTAGTTTAAGCGTTCCTAAATACTAGACTCTCCCGCCTCCCCCTCTTTCTGTCAAAGTGAGAAGGGGTGATAAAGAAAGATTTTTCCTCTCATAGAAATTGATACATGTCCACAGAAATTAAGTCAGATCAGCAAGTTCCCATTAAGCCTTGGTGGCAACAACATGGTGAAACCATTCGTATTTTTATTGTGGCTCTTGCGATCGCTTTATTTCTGCGTGCATTTATTGTCGAGCCGCGTTTCATTCCCTCTGGCTCGATGGAACCGACTCTACAAGTGGGCGATCGCATCTTAGTCGATAAAATCTCAATGCAATGGCAAGAACCACAACGCGGCGATATTTTAATTTTCTATCCACCAAAATCTCCTGCGATCGATGATACGAGCAAGGCATATATCAAGCGCTTGATTGGCATCGAAGGCGATCGCATTGCAGTACGTGGTGGCAAAGTCTACCGCAATGATGAACCTCTCGATGAGCCATATATTGCGGAAGCACCCAAATATATGATGCGTACTGTGACTGTTCCTAAAGGTCATTATTGGATGATGGGCGACAATCGTAATCACAGCAATGATTCGCATATTTGGGGATTTCTACCCAAGGAAAATGTCATCGGTAAAGCAACTATTAGATTCTTCCCTTTTGGCGATCGTTTAGGGGCACTTACAACAGCTAAATAACACATAAATCTATATTTGAGTAATCGTCAGAAAACCTGAATGTTAAAGTACTAATAAACATACTCAAGAAAATCCATGACGCTAACCCTTAAACTACCGTCAGAAGTTGAGGAATATCTCTTACAGGAAGCCAATCAAAAAGGGCTTTCCATTGAGTCTGTGACATTGGAGTTATTAGCCAGCTTTATTCTTTTAAGACAAAAACAATCTAAAGCGGTTAACCTAATTCAGTCTTGGATCGATGATGAAGATATTGAGGAACAGCAAGAAACAGGTCAATATTTGATCTCTGCTTTGGATGAGGATCGTCTCAGTGATCGCAAATTATTCCCAGTTGAATAGTTATGCTCCTAAAGTTGAGCCAGTTATTCAATTTGTTTTTGTATTCAATGTATTAAGTTGATGAACAGTTTAGAAATCAAACAGCCACGCCTATATCAGGCTCTTCCTATCCTTAACAAAAAAGAGGAAATCGAGAATTTATTAAGTTGTGGAACGATGGAAGATCTTCTAGCCTTACCATTAGCAGTAGGTGAAAACTTTCCAGACTGGAAGTATGCACAGGATATATGTTTGCATTTAGCTGAACACCCAAGCGACAAAGTTCGAGCTAATGCCTGTTTGGGACTTGCTTATGTTGCAAGAACAAAGCAAAGACTAGAAAAGTATCTTGTCAAGCCTATTCTTATTCGAGAGCTTCGTTGTCAGACTGAATTTCGTTGGAGGATAGAGGATTCAATTAAATGTATTAACCACCATTTGAAATGGCATTTAGCTCATAAGTTATCACAATAAATACGATGAGCAATATTAGATCTTAAGCCATATTTCGATAAATATCTAATAAATTTAAGACAACCTTATGGCTAGCAAAAAACAACGTTTTTCACAGATTGATTTGCGTAGTGCATTGCAAATCATTGGGATAAATGAATTAAAAGAATGGCATATAAACTTTAAGCCTAAACAAGCTTCAGAATATTATTTGACAAGCACACAAAAGTTAAAAGCACATTTTGACTTATCCTTATCTGAATCTGCAAAATCATTATTGATTGACGCTATTTTGCTCGAAGCAATTGATAGTTATTCTGCATTAAAAATCTGGAAGGAAGCAAAATTACAAACTGAACAGTTAACAGGTGTGGTTGATTATTTAATTGCTGGGCAGGGGAAAATATATAAATCGCCTTTATTATGTATCGTTGAAGCTAAAAAAGATGATTTTGAGCAGGGCTTAGCACAATGCTTAACAGAAATGTATGCTTGTTTAACATTGAATCAGTCACAATATTCATTTCCTATATATGGCATTGTCACTAATGCAACGACATGGCGGTTTTATCAACTAAGCAAACAAGAATGTTATGAAAGTCTCGCTTATTCAGAAACTCAACTAGACGATATTCTCGGAATTTTAAATTATTTATTTGCAGATTGTCAGGCGAAACTTTTAAATTATAGACAATCTTGAAATAACGTGAATTGGATACAGCTATTTGCGCCACGCGAAGCGCGGCGCAAATAGCGCAAAATAGCGTTAAACAGGAGTAGAGAAGCGGATTTTCAGGTAATCATCTTCCATCTTTGCGCCAGAGGTTTGGAGAACCGATAGAGCTTGAGGTAATACTAAATTACGACGATGATTGCCAATACGGATATTTAGCTCGTCACCAGTCTTAGTTAGCTCAATCTTCTCTTTCGGCACACCTGGCAAATACAGCTCTAAACGGTACTGCTTGTTCTCCTCAACAACGCGCATCGTGTTTTCTTTGTAATAGACTTGCGAAGGATCTTCATTGCCATATAGAGTCTCTTTTAGGCGCTCTAGGGCAGCAATCCCACACATCTCTTCAGCATAAAGGGGAATTTGCTTAATTGGCAGAGGGTTAAAGTCACGATGAATTTGTTCGCAATATTGCTTCTGGTTGTCTTTCCATGCCTTAAAGAATGGATCTTGCACTTCTTCAGGGATAATCCGATTGGCAATTACCATATCTGTAGCAACATTGTAGAGACTAAGATAGGAATGCGCTCTCAAGGACTCATTGATCACCATCTTTTCAGGATTAGTCACCAGTCTGACGGTTGTGGTGGCATTATCTGTGAGGATTTTTTCTAGAGCCTCTAATTCTTCATAAAACTCATAGGGTGCATCCATCACCTCTTTATTGGGCAAAGAGAAGCCCGTCACACGCTTAAAAATAGGCTCAAATACAGGACTAAGAACCTGAGCCATACCCTGCAATGGCTTATAAAACTTCCGCATATACCAACC
>JBJTVM010000686.1:0-3326 GCA_046081205.1 Pseudanabaena sp.
CTAGCTATCTCTTTCATTGCTATAGTTCACAATAATGTTGAGCCTTCTAACCCATTAGAGCTTCGCCGTAAAATAAGCAACTGATTGTTGATGGCACGGCTAGACCACGCTAGCAACAATCTTGGTTTTAATTCCTTACAACAATATTACTAATCCAGTGACTTATCGAAATCCTGTTCCCACGGTTGATATTATCATTGCCCTGCGCGATCGCCCCCATCAACCAATTGTCCTGATTGAGCGGCTGAATCCACCTCACGGCTGGGCGATCGTGGGTGGATTTGTTGATTATGGCGAACGTCTGGAAGATGCCGCAAGACGAGAGGCTCAGGAAGAAACAGGGCTACAGGTGGAGTTAATCGACTTGCTAGGGCTTTATTCAGATCCCAGTCGAGATGAGCGTCTCCATACGATCAGTGCTGTGTACATGGCGGAAGCAGTGGGCGAACCAAAGGCTGATGATGATGCTAAGTCTGTTGGTTGTTTTGCAGCGTGGGAAATGCCTAGCCAGTTATGTTTCGACCATGCTCAAATCCTGCAAGATTATTGGCGCTATCGCAATTATGGTATTCGCCCCACGATCAATTAGAAATTTGGTGGTGCTAAATAGGTAAGTATGGGCGGCGCTTCGCGCCGCCTATACTTTTCCCTAGGATTACCAGAAATTCAGCACGAAGTGCTGAATTTCTACTTGATTAAAAGAATTTCGCTTTAGATGTTGACAAAGATTCAGCCATGTATGTATCTTAATAAAGGTCAAGAACACGCCCCCATCGTCTAGAGGCCTAGGACACATCCCTTTCACGGATGCGACGGGGATTCGAATTCCCCTGGGGGTATTCTTGAAAATAAAAAAGCACCTGCTTAGTAGGTGCTTTTTTATTTATTTTTATTTACGACATTACGGACACAAGCCCGTGAATAAAATGGGTTGAGTCATTAGAGTTTGATACTGCTGCGCCTTAGTCAATCTCGGCACATGATGCGGTTTCATAGGTTACTGGCAACTTCATAGGTTGATCATTAACAAAGGTATAAAACCACACCATAGCTCCTGACCAACATCTGCGAAGTCTGGACATAATTCACCGTCAATACCTTCGGGTTGGATGACACGGAACAGATAATTGCGATGGGTATTGTTGAGACAGCGATCGCATCCTACTAACACCTATCAATCCACTGGGCGAACAACTACTTTTTCACCACTTCAACAGACTGGGCGCGAAAAACACGACTGCCAACGCCTACGTCATAGCCATTAAATTTTCTAAAATCCACAGATCCTCGTAAACGCAAAACATCTCCAGTTTTCAAAGTAAAAACTGGGTCTGCCTTATCGTTTGCGATACTAATTCCATATGCCTCTATGCCAAATGGTGTGGCGACAGCTTCTTGTCCTAAAGGCATTACTCGAAATACCGTCTCTCCATCAAAATTGTAAGCCCCAAACATATTGTTACCCTTACCTGTTGCTATAAAGCTAACCTCGGTAGTGACATCACAACCATTGAATACTTCCGCTTGGGCTGTAATTTGAGCAAAATTCTTCAACGTACCAGCTTTAGGACACTCTGCCTGAGCTTGTACCACATTGCTAGTTAGTAACATTGCGATCGCAGAGGCAACGGTGGTCAAAATCTGTTTGGCTTTCATGGTGCTTACCTTGAGGCGTTCTGGCAGAAAATTCAATATTTTAATAATCTCACAACTGCTCCAGTGGTGATCGCAGTTTGTTCGATTAATACATTTAGCTCGGTGCTGCCATCTAGTCCAGACGGTGTGAATTTACTAGAGGCAATGATACTGTAGTGATCGAAAATATAAACCTTTATCCATTTACACTATAGAGCCTGACTTGGATATGCTCTTGCTTGAGATAGGCAATCAGATGCTCGATAGATTAGTTAGCATGTCAAGTAGTTCTTCAAGCCTTATCCATGCTTCGATTCTAAAGAAACCCGTTGCAATATCAAGATTGGTTTGGTGATTATGCAGAATTATTGCCTTTAAGACGGCTTCGAGTTTGTCGTGATCGTTGTCAATTTAGTCGGATAGCGTCATAGTGTATATCTAACTCAGTTTATATAAAGGCTCAAAATCATCTGCTTTTTGACCATTAAAGAAAATCTCTTTCAGCTTAGGCAAAGCCTTTCTCGCCTCCGAATCTCCTAATCCTTTTAAGGTATTAATCTCTTTGATACCATCTAGACCAAACTTATCTGGTGGCATGATTGGAGCGATTCTAATAATATTTTCGTGTCCTGCTAAATGTTGGGCAGTACCTACAATGTTTACGATATTACGTTCAACTTCAATCAATAGTCGATATACCCGAATAGCTCAATATCTTTGTGTCTGCGGTGACAAGAGGACAGTCGTACACTTTCGCAGTTGCAGTAATGATTTGATCGGCGGGATCTAGATGGAACCCCACTAACTGAGTTGATGCGATCGCAATTTCGGCTGTGAGGTCTAACAATTGGACTGCGGGGATAAGACAAAGCTTGTTCAAACCATTTGGAATTTTCGCAAGGTAATTTCAAGCGATCGTATTCAACGAGCTTGGCTATTTCCCAGCAGATGTCGCGCTAATCCCAATTACATCAGACTCATGGGATTGAATTGTAGCGATCGCGTTGCATCGACACAGTTCGGACGCGAAGCAACCATATAGGAGCGTGAGAGTAGAGATCGCGAAACGAACAAGTTGTAAAAAGCACAGTCCATTGTTTCTTGAGGCGTGGCTAATCACAGAAATTAGGCGCTAGTAGGAATATCTGCGATTAGCCACGCCGATCTTTTTGGTAAGGTACTCCGTAGCCTAGCATAACGACACATCAGAACATTAGATAGTTTGCGTACCCCAAAATAGTGTCGATTTTTTTGAGTCTTGTAGACTTAAATCCTAGTAAATAAGAGAGAATGAATAGAAATCAGTAAAAACAAAAATAAATAGATGATAACAATCAAAATAGAAAGATATTGATTATTTTGCGAGCGCTTAAACCTGAAAATTTGATTACCTAAAAAAAGTTTGCCGATCCCTTCCTTTGCTAGAGCGAACTTACAAAGAGTAGTTAGCTACAACACAGACAAAAAATTAGAATAAATCGATACTAATTACAAACAAAATGTTAGTAATTAGATAAATAATAAGTAACTTTAGCCTAACATTTTAGTTGCGATGATGGCTCTTCTGGGTTCATGGGGATAAGCACAACTGATATTAGCCAGAAGCCTCTCTGAGTAAAAGTTAGAGCCTAATAATGTCGCCAAACATTGTATCGCTCCTGTACAATTTACCCCTCAAACCCAGAAGACCC
>JBJTVM010000687.1:0-1707 GCA_046081205.1 Pseudanabaena sp.
TGATGTTTTCGATAAATGGAAAAAAATGATTAATCTTGGCATTGATGTTGAGAATAGTGACAAACCTGCACTATTTGAGCAAGCTGCTACTGTCTGGGAACAGCATCCTGCGCCAGAAGGCGCGATCGCCGCTTGGACTAATGCTTTTTGCGATCACCGTGAAAAGTTAAACGAGTCTACAATAAAGGAAGCTTTTCAGAATGCTCTAACTAGTTTCTTGAATGAACTATGGCAAAAAACAGATGAAAAGCATCGCGATCGCGAGGTGCAAAACTGGCTAAAACTTGCTGCTTTTATCCTTCGCAAGCGTGATATCAAAATTAATTTATAGGAGCGCTAATTATGCAATTAACTACACATAAATTTGATGTTGAGCAATATCAACTCATGGGGAAAGCAGGTATTTTCCACCCAGAAGCAAGGGTCGAGCTTATTAATGGAGAAATAGTAGTTATGTCAGCTATTGGATTAAAGCACGCCGTTACAATCAATCGGCTAACTAAATTTTTAGTGCCAAATGTCGGGGATCAAGGTATTGTCAGCATTCAAAACTCGTTCCGCATTCCCGAATACTCTGAACCCGAACCAGATATTTTAATTTTGCGACCTCGCGATGACTTTTATGAGAACAAGTTTCCTTTGCCAGAAGACATTTTGTTATTAATCGAAGTGGCTGACTCTAGTCTCAGGTACGATCAAACCACCAAACTATCTCTCTATGCTGAGCAAAATATCCCTGAATATTGGATTGCTAATTTAGAGAGGAATATTCTAGAGATTTATCGACAACCACAAAATAAGTCCTATCTCAAGCAGACGCTAATTGACTCTGCAAAAATTCCTTTTGCTCCGATCGCTTTCCCTGAAATGACGATGACATTGAGGGAGATCTATGGTTAACAAAATGGATAACAAGATGTATTGGTATAAGTTAACTCCTTTGGATGTGTTGATGTTTCGGGATGCAAAGCCATTTTCGCCACAGGAACGGGCTTGGGCTGGAAGCGTATTTCCGCCAAATAATCATGCGATCGCTGGTGCATTACTCTCTAGTTTCAATATCAATAGAAGTAACAAAGATGATAAAGAATTCTTAAAAGGAGTTTTTCTATGTTGTAATGACAATCTCTATTTCCCTCGTCCATTTAACTATGTCAATCAAAAGCGATTAACGCCGATCGCTTGGCTTGATGACCCAAATCATCCCTCTAAGCAAATGCTCTGGGATAGGAGTAAGCCTGTACCTTTAGTGATAGATCGCAAAGAGCCAAACGATAAGGACAATGAAGATCAAAAAGTTTATCGGCAATTTTTGCCTCACGATGTTGTTTTAAAAATCGTGGAAGGAAAGGCGCTAGAGCCAAAAGATTGGCTAGTTAATGAGGCACAAGATAAGCTCAAAATCTCAGAGAAACAAAATAAACCTTGGATTGTGGAGACGAGATCGCATAATACCTTACAGGATGGCACACGCCAAGTTAAGGATAGTGATGGTTATTTTGTGGAGAATGCGGTGCGGTTAGTGGATGGTTGGGGCTTGGCGATCGCGGTTGATAAGATCACAGATGCGAAACTCAGCAGTAAACCCAAGCCTTTAGTAATGAGATTGGGAGGTGAAGGACATCGGGTATTGCTAGAGCGTTGTGATGCTTTTGATACGCAATGGAATGATTTACAAGCAGCCTCGAAAGCTAATTTTGAAAAAGG
>JBJTVM010000688.1:0-6759 GCA_046081205.1 Pseudanabaena sp.
GCTTGCACGACTGCGGCTCAAGTTCCCATTGATGGCTGAAATGATCGTGTAATCTAACAAAAGCACGACTCTTAGGGATTTAATGTGGAAAGCACATTTGTACCTGTGACTGTGACAGTTTGTGTTTCGAGATTAGCTACAGCGCGATCGCCGCTAACATTGAGATTTTTGTCGGGTTGTTGATAGACGATATTGCCATCGGCTGTAATCGTTTTGGTAGGAATTAGCCATTCCACTTTGTCAGCATTAACCACACCTTGAGTAGAACTAAAACTGGCTGATACTTGCCCCGTAAGATTAATCTGTTCCTTTTCGATTTGAGCTTCTCCCTTCTGAGCCTTCACAATAATGCCCCGACCCTTACTAGTTCCCGTAAAGGCTACTGGTAGAGTTACCAACTTTTTCTCAAGATTCCAAATGGCTTTAGCCGCCTCAATGTCCACATCTAGGTTGGGATCTTTAGCTTTAATATCACCCGTAAAAGTAACTTCCTTTTTCTGAATATACCAATTACCTTTATTAGCAGTCAGTTGCAATTTATCCTTGATTTGAATCACCGAAATCGGAACATCCGTAAACACCCGATCGCTCTTTGCATCCCAAGTGACCTTCTCACTCTTCATTTCCAAAGGGGGCTTTACCGCAGTTACAATTACTTGTTTTTCTAGGCTGTACATATTAATACTTGGTTTAGCCGTTAATTCTTTGCCTGTCATGGTCAGCTCGTCCTCAGGCTTATCAATCTGAATTTTGCCCGTGGCTTTGAGCAGATCTTCTTCCGACTTCCAGACCATGCGATCGGCTTTCATATTGATCTTTTCTTGGACAGCGATCGCTTTGATATTGCCATCTAGGGAAATTTCTTTGCTAACTTGATCGATAGTTCCCTTATCACCAGTGGTTTCTATGAGTAGTTCACCGTCGCGATAAAATTTCCCTTCGACATCTTCCACATCGGCAATTTTACGCTCCTCCCGATAGTTAGCACGTTTGGCTTGAATTTCCCAAAGCAGTTTGCCATTTGCGTCAAATTCTGTGAGAGTAATATTTTGAAGGCTAGAGCCAGCAGTTTGGGCAGTTTTATTGAGGCTAGAAATTTCGGGGCGCAAAAATATAAACCACCCCAGCCCAAACATCAGCACCGTTATCACAAAGATCGTGATAAACAGGCGCAAATTACGACGACTAAATATTTGTTGCATGATGCTTCTTGATAAAGTTGGGTGGTTTGCACCGTGCTTTGCACTGCGAATTATAGCAAATCACAAAATGGCTCAGCTAAGTGCTTGTGCAGAAATTACCCAAACCCGTAAAGTTGCGTCCCATCGGGACGCAACTTTACGGATTTGGGTTTGTAATTAATTATGCACATCTACTTATTTTGTGATTTGAAAACCCATTTTTCATGAGGGTGGCTCCACCACCCTCATGAAAAATGGGGCTTGAGCTTTATTATTGCTTCATGGCGATCATTTCTGCCATATCTTCAGGTGCGATCACCATAGGATCATTCTGATGATGAGCCAATTTGGCGATCGCCTCATCTAAGCAATCAAAGCCATCTTGTACCGACTCAATCCGACAGAGGCGATCACGCAGAGCCGCCGCACCCACAAAACCCTTGGCATACCAAGTCATATGCTTACGGGATTGACGAATCCCACGGATACCTTTGTAATCCCATAGCCCTTGTAAATGCTCCTTGGCAACTTCTAAACATTGAATCGATGATGGTTTGGGTAAATATTCACCTGTTTTTAGAAAATGATCGACCTCGCCCACCAAAAACGGATAGCCCAGAGTCCCACGTGAACACATCACCCCATCTGCACCCGTTTGCTCTAAACAAGCGATCGCTGCCTCCACTGAGAAAATATCCCCATTGGCAATCACAGGAATCGTCAGCACCTCTTTAACTTTACGAATCCATTCCCACTTAGCGTTACCTGTATAGCCCTGAGATCGCGTTCTGGCATGGACTGTAATCATCTTTGCACCCGCATCCTCCATGCGCTTAGCAAAGTCCAAAATCGTAATTTCAGCATCGTCCCAACCGATCCGCGTTTTCACAGTCACAGGAATATCCACTGCATCAACTACCGATCGCACAATTTGCGCGGCAAGCTCTGGCTGTCGTAATAAAGATGAGCCACCCCCCTTTTTAGTAATTTTATTCACAGGGCAGCCCATATTAATATCTACAGTGTCAGCACCCTCAGCAACCGCCTTTTGCGCCGCCTCTGCTAAAAAATCGGGACGACAATCAAAAAGCTGAATACTAATCGGTGTTTCATAGCGATCAATCTCCATCAACTTAGGCAAAGCTTTCATGTGATGCAAGTCCGTAGCGCTGATCATCTCGGTATAAAGCATCGAATCAGGAGCATAGCGCCGCACTAACCGCCGAAATACCAAGTCCGTCACCCCCGACAATGGTGACTGCAACACCCGACTTTTGAGGATGACATTGCCAATAGTTAAAGGTTCAGTGAACTTTTGCGGTAATTTTGATAAGCCAGAAATCATGTCTGCAAACTTTGCCCTAAAGTTGATCATTTTTTGCTTTCTTGGGCGCTATATACAAAGGTATAGTAGTTTTAATATTTTTTGTGAATCTTCGGTTGCAAGCGATCGCACTTAGGGCTTTGCCGTAAAGTAAAAAACAATTTTTGATGGTGCGGCGAAGCCGTGTCAACAAAAATCGGTTTCTTTATTAGATTGCATAACTCTCACGTCAATAAAAAGCACATTGGTTAAATAAAAATCAAGGAGAAAAAATTTGTCTAAAAAACATCCAGTTATTGCGGTAACAGGTTCATCAGGTGCTGGTACTAGTACCGTCAAGCGAGCTTTTGAGCATATTTTCCGTTTAGAAAATATTCAAGCGGCAGTTATTGAAGGTGATAGCTACCACAAATACAACCGCCTAGAAATGCGTGAGGCCACGAAACAAGCCGCAGCAGAAGGTCGTGATCTCAGCCATTTTGGCTTGAATGCCAACTTGCTTGATAAGCTTGAAGCATTGTTTCAGGAATATGGTGAAACTGGTGGTGGTCAAAGACGTTACTATCTGCACAGCCCCGAAGAAGCCGAGTATCACAATGGACGCTTAGGTACGAACAATCAACCTGGCGAATTTACTCCTTGGGAGAGCATCGAACCTAATACCGATGTACTTTTTTACGAAGGCTTGCATGGTGGTGTCGTTGCCGAAGATATTAACCTTGCTAAGTATGTTGATCTATTGGTAGGCGTAGTTCCAATTGTGAACTTGGAATGGATTCAAAAGATCCATCGTGATAATGCTGAACGTGGCTATAGTGCTGAAGCGATCGTTGATACAATTTTGCGACGGATGCCAGACTATGTAAATTACATTGCGCCTCAGTTCTCGAATACGCATATTAACTTCCAGCGTGTTCCTACCGTTGATACTTCCAATCCTTTCATTGCTCGCGATATTCCTACTCTTGATGAAAGCTTTGTGATTATCCATACCAATCGCTGCTTCCGCGAGAAGTTCCAAATCGACTTCCGTTATTTGCTAGACATGATCCATGATTCCTTCATGTCTCGTCATACAACTTTAGTTGTCCCTGGCGGTAAGATGGGCATGGCAATGGAATTGATTCTCCAACCATTGATCGATTCTCTTGTAGTTGAGTCAAATAAACTCAAGGGCTAAAAAAAGGGCGCTTAGCGCCCTTTTTTTGTGCGTATTTTAGAGATCGCGCCAAGCTTGTTCTACAAATTCTAAAAACTCTGATTGAAATCTCTCTGTTGAGAAACGCATTGCATTTTCGTGACAGATTTTAGGTAATATGCGATCGCTATTCTGCTCAAACTCAAGCACTGCCGCACAGATACTCGCCACCGTCTGCTCTCCAAAAAATACACCTGTGGGGCGATCGCAGTCTAAGCCACGCACAGATTCACATACACCACCACGCCCATAGGCAATCACAGGTGTTCCACAGGCTTGAGCCTCTACTGGTGTAATCCCAAAATCCTCCTCAGCCGCAAACACAAAAGCTCTTGCCTTTTGCATATATTCGCGCAAAGATTCTGGTTCTAGATGACCAAGAAATTTGATGTTACTGCTTGCCTTGGCACGAATTTTTGCCATTTGGTCTCCTTCACCAATGACGACTAAGGAGCGATCGCCCATTTGCGAAAAAGCTTCCACAATCAGATCAATGCGCTTATAGGGAACTAATCGTGAAGCAGTGAGATAGAATTCCTGCTTTTGTTCGCAAAGTGTGTAATTTTGCAGATCCACGGGTGGATAGATTACTGTCGCCGAGCGCCGATAGACTTTATGAATCCGACGGGCAATAAATTCAGAATTTGCTACAAATAGATCGACTCCATTGGCTGTGCGTGTGTCCCAAATCCTGATTTGATGCAAGATCCATCTCGCGATCCAGCTTTTAATTCCCCGTTCTAAATTTGATTCTTTAAGATATTGGTGTTGCAAGTCCCAAGCGTAACGGATGGGGGAATGCACGTAGGAAATATGTAATTGATGTGGCGCAGTTAATACTCCTTTGGCAACAGCATGGGAACTAGAGATAATTAGGTCATATGCTGATAGATCAAGCTGCTCGATCGCTAAGGGCATGAGTGGCAAATATTGGCGAAACTTAGATCTGGCAAAGGGTAATTTTTGGATGAATGTTGTCTGAACAGGCTTATTTTGAATAAATCCCCGTTGCGCAGCATTGAGAAAATCTACAACTCCAAACAGATCAGCATGGGGAAATAAATTTAAAATCTGCTCAACCACGCGCTCCGCTCCTGCGTAGGTCACAAACCATTCATGGACGATCGCAATCTTGAGATTTTCTAAGTTTGGCATAATCAATTTTTAAGGAATGAAAATTTATTAAATTGTGCAATTAGCTTACTAATCAAATAGCCTGCCATAGTGCTAAAAAATGTACAGTTATTTGCTTCTCATTCCTCAGAGATCGCAACAGTTTGCGTAAATGGTAAGCGATATTCTTGTGTTCCTATGTATAAAATTCGCTAATATAAGCTGATGCGAACCGACACAATCTTTTTTCAGCTATTCCAAACCTTTGATGGCTTGTTGTTTGAATTGGTGGGACTACCAGCCGAAACCGCAGCAGGCTATCGCTTTACCTCAGTGGAGATAAAAGAAAAATCCTTTCGCTTTGATGGTATTTTTATTCCCAACTCAGTTGATAAAAATATTTGGTTTGTAGAGGTACAATTTCAAAAACGCGCCGAGTTTTATTGGGAATTTATCGGTGAGATATTTTTATATCTGAGTCAGTACCAGCCAGAGCAAGATTGGCAAGCAGTCGCCATTTTTGCAAAACGGAGCATTGAGCCAGAGATACCCAAACAACTGAGGGTGCTATTTGCAGGTGGGCATATTGAACGGATCTATCTGGATGAATTACCAGAAAATCAGTCCCTGCATTTAGAACTAGTAAGACTGATCGTAGCAACGAAGAAGGAGACTATCTCCCTAGCGCATCGTTTGGCTAATCGAGTGGGGCAAGGCGATCATGAGAGGATGATAGAATTTATTGAGACAGTTTTACTGTACAAGTTTCCCCAGATGAGTCGAGAGGAGGTTGAAGCGATGTTTACACTAGGTGATCTCAAGAAAACAAGGGTATATCGTGAGGCGAAGCTTGAGGGCAAGCTTGAGGGCAAGCTTGAGGGTGAGAAAATTGGGACACAGCGCGGTCAAGTTTTGGGACTAAAGCAGTTTGCGGTAAAGTTGCTGACGCGGAAGTTTGGTAAGGTGACTCTAAAGACGGTTAAGCGCCTCGAAAAGCTATCGGCGGAGCAGTTGGAAGAATTGGCGGAGGCGGTGTTGGATTTTGAGAAGGTGGCGGATTTGGAAGCATGGTTGGCAAGTAGAAAGGAAAAAGGAAAAAATTTGTAGGGGTCAAGCATTTGTGCCACAGTTTTTAAATTCCTCACAAAAAATCTTGACCCGCAAATGCTTGACCCTCTTTGCTCTCGCTGATCAATTGTGACTGCAACTATGGTTAAAATAGCAACGTTGCAAGGGTCTACCTTATGAAGTTTCACAGATTATCTTCAGTATTAGCATCTTCTGGTCTAGCGATCGCTAGTAGCGTAGGGTTTTATTTTGTGGCATTTTCTTTGCAAAGGTTTGAGGCGGCGATCGCTCAAGAAGCCCCTCCCACTGTGACAGCATCATCAAGCGCCGACAAGATCGCTCTAGCCAAATATTTACAAAAAATTGGAGCAAAGCTTTATACCGCCTATTGGTGCCCCCATTGCCACAATCAAAAACAACGATTTGGGAAGGAAGCTGTAAAACACTTAGAAGTGATCGAATGCGATCAGCGCGGTGTCAAGCCTCAACCCCAACTTTGCCGAGATAAAAAAATTCGAGCTTATCCCACATGGGAAATTAACGGCAAGTTTTACCCTGGAGATCACTCCCTAGAAAGCATTGCCAAATTTTCCGAACATCGTGGCAATTTATAGGCTATTGGCAACCAGCGATCTTGCAAGATATGGCTTTACATGCATTAATTGAGTCCAATGCATTAAATTGCTAAATTTGCAACTAGTAGTTGCAGGTAACTTATTTGTGTAGTTATCGTCCTACTAAAAAATAGTTATTGTCTGCACAAACATTGTATAGAGGTTAAGAAGGTATTTGATAAGCCATTAATTTTGATAATTATATAGTTTATTGATCTTGCCTTTATTTTGATTACCGCAAACCTTGCAGGCTAATATGTC
>JBJTVM010000689.1:0-6189 GCA_046081205.1 Pseudanabaena sp.
ATAGATTTTAGCCTCACCTGCGCGATCGCCTGTTTGCCGACTAATAGCCAGAGCCTGTTGATAGTAACCGAGCGCAATTTCAAACTGACCTTGGCTGTTGTAGAGTAGTCCAATATTGCCGAGAGTGATACTTTCATTGACCCGATCTGCTAATTTCTGGCTGATTTCTAGGGATTGCTGATAGCTTTTAAGAGCCTCAGCATTCAGCCCACGCTCGTTCAAAAGAAAGCCGATATTGTTGAGAATTACGGCTTCACCTGCGGGATTTTTGCCCGATTCTTTGGTCAGCGCTAAAGCCTGTCGATAATACTCCAAGGAATTGGCATATTCCTTGTTGTTGCGATAGACCAATCCCAAATTGTTAATCGTTCTGGCAATCCCAAAGCGATCGCCTAATTTTTGTTGAAGTTTGAGGGCTTCTTGATAGAGCTTAATCGAGCGATCGAATTGTCCCAAGTTGCGATAGACGATGCCCATGTTGTTGAGAATGCTGCTCTCGCTCAAGGCATCTTTGATGTCTTTGCTAATTTTGAGGGCGCGTTCATAGGCTTCTACCGCTCTCACAAACTGCCCCAAGTCGTTGTAAACCGAGGCTATCCCATTCAAAGCTTGAGCCTGTCCTGCACGATCCTGTTCTGCGATGCTAAGTTTCAAAGCTTGTTGAAAAGCCTCCAATGCGGAATTAAGTTGCCCTTTTTGCTGTAATGCACTCCCGTTCTTTTGCAGAATGTCAGCATCCGATGACTTTGTTCTTAAAGTATTTTCTGAACTTTCTTGTGAGCTAATTTGAGCCATTGCCTCAGATTTAAGCCCCAGATGCGTCCATGTTCCATATATACCAATCGAAAGGGGCAACAGCCAAACAGGAGAGCAAAAACCAGAGCAAAAAACTTTGTGTAAAGCCTTAAAGATCATATTGATGTACTTATTCGCAGATAAATCAATAATGTAGTGCATTTATATAAAATAAATTATTGTTTACAATTTGATAGGTTTGAAAAATTCAGAATTACTTATAATTTAGTTAGTTTTAGGATTTTATTGTGTCTATCTTCTCTGTCTATCGCCGAACAGCCTTGAGGTGGATGTCACTATTCTGTATTGGTTTACTGACCTCGTTTCTCTTTGTTGGTCAAGTTAAGTCTCAAAATCAAACTAATTGCATCAAGATCCCCGAAGTTTCTTTGGGCAATGCGGAAGCAATTGAAAGAAATAGACGGGTGGCTGTGCTAATTCAAGCGGATCGATTGATTCAGAGTAATAATCTGGCTGAAGCGGTCAAATTGCAACAATCTGTAAAAAAAGCACTTCCCAACGTAGCTGCTCCAAACCCACCAACAAGAAATGTGGATAATCTAGCGAGTGGCGCTAAGGTATATTGGCAGAATGCTGAAGAAGGACTAGAAGCTGGACTACCAACCAAAGCATTAATTGCTTTGGAGAAGTTATCCGACAACTATCCTGAATTTATTACTGGGCATATCAAGTTCGCGGAAGCATCCCTCCGCTGGAATCAACCAGATAAAGCGATCCAAACCTTAGATCGCGCCTATGGCATTTATCCCGATCGCGTGGATTTATTAGAGCCGTTACTCAAACTGCTCATATCTAAGAAGATGGAGGTAGAGGCCTCCATTGCGGCTCGTCAGTTTGCACTTAACTATCCAGAACATCCTGACGCTCCTAAATATAAGAAGCTAGCTGATGACTACATGAATCAGTTTATCAATGACTTCAAAAATGAGTCATTTGTCGCCGCACTTATTTCTGGCGATCGCAAAATCATTGACCAGATTTTTAAAGGAGAATCGGGATTTGGTGAAGAAAGCGCCGCCGAAATCAAACAGAATGCATCGTTAGTCACTGATCCGAAGCTGACGGAATATATCAATAATCTTGGGCAGAAACTAGCAAAGCTATCGGGTCGAGATGACTTCAAATATGAGTTCAATATTATCCAAGACAATTCGCTCAATGCCTTTGCGCTACCAGGAGGCAAGATCTTCATCAATACAGGTGCGATCGCCGATATGGAATCGGAAGCAGAGCTAGCTGGTATCCTCAGTCATGAAATTGCTCACGCTGTCTTTTCGCATTCCTATCAAAAGGTTATCACTGAAACCAAAGCTAGAGCTTTCAAAAAAGTAGGGTTGATCAATACTTTTCTGGAGTATCTCAAACCAGAACTTGCATTCGGGCGATCGCTAGAGCAACAAGCTGATTTCTTAGGCACGCGCATTCTCTCATCGGCTGGCTATTCTGCGGATGGACTATACCGTGTGTTTGATCGCTGGCGTGGTTATGAGAAAGATCGGCAAACAGGTTGGCTAGATAGTCATCCTGCTTCTTCAGAACGAGTCAGATATTTACAAGCAGTCGTCCAGAACCGCAACTACAATCGCTACTCATTAGAGAATATTGAAGCTCTAATTGCGGCGCGGGGTGCATTCTGTAAATCAGAAGCTAAAGATCAGCCGCCTACAGATGTTTCAACTTCTATTTCCAAACCCAGTAACAAGCCAACTTTAGGCAAGGTAGCTGTGGTTGCAGGGCAAACCAACGACAATGTGAGCATCAATATTAATGGAGGAAAGGTTGAGTCAAGCGGTAAATACATACTGAATGTAGAAATCGTCAACAAGAGCAGTCAGTCATTTGGATTTGTACCTATATTTGCGAAAACAACCAATGCTGATGGAAAAACGGTCTCCTCTCAGTTCATCAGTGCATCTGGCAAAAACGTGGTGAATGCAGGAGAAACCGCTAAAGGCACTCTCTCAGTCTTCCAACAGCCTTGGCGAGATACTGGCGATCAAGGGTTAGTTTGGCAAGTCACAGAAAGTACTGGCGGTGGTCGAGTGTTTCGGATTCCATTCTAATTTGTTTAAAAAAGCCTTGCTTTGCAAGGCTTTTTTAAATTGTTTACTGGGTTTTGAGATTCAAGAAATAGCAGCTTCATATAACATCAATTCGAGCAAGTCTATCGCAGTTTAGAATTGAACCCAGAATAATTACTCAAATCAGCAAATAAATAGAGAGTAGTAGTGATCGCTCTTAATAATCCTAGCATTGAAGAGCCAGCGACATATATGCCGCTAAGGAGGCATCATTCTCTCCCCAATCGCTAACGGAATCTTCTCCTTGTTCATACATCTGGTTCAAGACTGATTCAAGTTCGGGATTACCATCCGTGAACTCCTGAATTAAAGCTTGCCGACGGCGCACTAGGACTTGCACCACTTCGCTAGCTGGATCTGTGCCCTTCTCCATTTCTGTCTGAACTTGGGCAATTAGGGTTTCCCAGTCAACTTTTGCCTGTTGCATTCTTTCTTCTCCCGATAGTTCTTGACGTTGTTTCAGGATTTCAAGCTGTTCAGGACTGTAGTAGTTTTCCAGCAAGTCCATAACTTGGATAATCTGGAGAATTTCTTCAACAGGAATGACATCAAGGTTTGCAACAGTTTGTTCAACGTTTTCTAAGCGTTCTAGAAGCTGTTTAGACAGATCTACCTGTTTGCGAACTTTAGCAATATGCAATTGAAGCACTTCGATAAAGGTGCGATCGCTATTATCCAAGCAACTTCGTATATCTTCTAAGGAAAACCCAATCTGTTTGAGGGCAATAACTTGCTGTAGACGGATCATATCTTCCTTCCCATAAACACGATAGCCAGATTCTGTCCGATGGGATGGAGACAATAATTTGATTTCATCGTAGTAGTGTAGCGTCCTGATTGATAATCCCGTTCGTTTCGATAGATCACCAACTTTAAAGGTTATGGATTCCATGGATTTAACTACTCCTTTGTGTACTCTCATTCTTAAAAAACAGGAATGCTCTTATCTTAAAACCCTCACTTAACGTGAGTGTCAATAGGGAGAGTCTTCTAAATTTCTAGATTTCAGGATTACCCTCAGAATGGGGAAAAAGAGGAGGAGATCTGTGGAAGGCATTGATACAGCCTATTGAAGCTTTGAATAGTACAGAAATATTTTTGAAAGTGGCGCGAAACGCCACTTTCAAAAATATTTCTGGGTTTTAAGTAAGCGCAAAGCGCTGTAAGCGATGTAATTTCTTCTTTCTGGTTTTTGGGTAGACTGATGCATTTGTTACAAAAAAATGTTAATCTTAATAAAAAGTTAAGTTTTGTTGCTACCCTAAATCTATGCTTCGTCTTGAACACATTCAGAAAATTTATCCCACTGGCGAAGTCCTTAAAGACGTTAACTGGGAAGTCAAAACAGGCGATCGCATAGGTTTAGTTGGCGTAAATGGCGCGGGGAAATCAACACAGCTAAAGATTATTGCAGGGGAAATCGAGCCGACCGCAGGACAAGTAGTGCGTCCTTCTAGTCTCAAAATTGCCTATCTTAGTCAAGAATTTGATATCGAAGAGAGCCGCACAGTTAAACAAGAGATGTGGCAAGCATTTCAAGAAGTGCGGGAAATCCAAAAAGAATTAGCAATAGTCCATCATCATTTAGAAAATTTAAAAGATGGTGAGGACTATGAGCCAATTCTCAAGAAAATGGATCGCCTCCAACGCCAGTTTGAAGATCACAATGGCTATGAACTAGAAAGCCGCATCGATAAGCTATTGCCAGAACTAGGATTTAAAATTGACGATGGCGATCGCTTTGTCAGCGAATATAGCGGCGGTTGGCAGATGCGGATGGGCTTAGGCAAGATTTTGTTGCAATCCCCAGACCTTTTGCTATTAGATGAACCGACAAACCATTTAGATTTGGAAACAATTGAATGGCTAGAAAAATATCTGCGATCGCTAAGTACACCAATGGTGATCATCTCCCATGACCGCGAATTTCTAGATCGCCTCTGTACCTCGATTGTGGAAACCGAGCGCGGCGTATCAATGACTTATTTGGGTAATTATTCATCTTATCTAGTTCAAAAAGCTGAAGCAAAAGCTGCACAGGGGGCTGCATTTGAACGTCAGCAAAAATATATCGAAAAGCAACAGGTATTCGTCGATCGCTTCAGAGCAAGTGCTACACGTAGTACTCAAGCCAAGAGCCGAGAAAAACAACTAGATAAAATCGAGCGCATCGAAGCACCTGACAGTGATGTCAGAACTCTAAAATTTCATTTTCCACCTGCTTCTCGTAGCGGGCGCGTTACAGTTGAGATTAAAGATCTCACCCATGCCTATGGCGATCAGATCCTATTTTTGGGCGCAAATCTAGAAATCGAAAGAGGCGATCGCGTTGCTTTTCTAGGGCCCAACGGTGCAGGAAAATCCACACTATTGAAAATGGTGGTTGGTAAAGAAGCCTACAACGAAGGTGAAATAATCCTCGGTCATAACGTACTAGTTGGCTATTTTGAACAAAATCAAGCTGAAGCTCTGGACTTACACAAGGACGTATTTCACACAATTCACGATGATTTCCCCAAAATGACCCACGAAGAAGTACGTGGTGTATTGGGTAAATTCTTATTTAGTGGTGACACCGTATTCAAGCAAGTTCGAGACCTTAGTGGAGGCGAAAAAGCAAGGCTTGCTCTTGCCAAAATGTTGCTTACCCCAGTAAACTTCTTGATCCTTGATGAGCCGACTAATCACCTTGATATTCCTGCCAAGGAAATGTTAGAAGCAGCTTTGCGTGAATATGAAGGGACAGTCGCGGTAATCTCTCATGACCGCTATTTCATCTCACAAGTGGCAAATAAAATTGTCGAAATTCGTGATGGCGATCTTTGTATGTATGCAGGTGACTATGCCTACTATCAAGAAAAAAGAGAGGAAGAAACAAGGGAAGCTAAGTATAAAGCAGAAATGGCCGCGAAAGCAGCAAAAGATGCTTTAAAAAGAGAAAAGGAAAAAGCAAAACAAGCTGAAAAACGTCAAGAAAAGCAACAACAAAAGGCGAAAGCAAGGTAGTATGCAATTATTTATAGTGATTTCATATACTTTGATAAGTAAATGAACCTAACCTTTACAAAAAAATCAATAATCTATAGTGTTTATCAGTCCAGTGAAGTACGGGTTGGTTTCCCCGAAACCAACCCTTGTAACTCGTGGTTGGAAATCGCTACATTGATTTTTAAATAAGCGTATGAAAGAGAGAAACGCCAGCAATTGGCACTGGTCAGCTAATGAGGGATAGGTGCTGAAACGTCCATTTCAAGCCGATAAAAAAGGCGGAAATACGTCGATCACGTTTTAG
>JBJTVM010000690.1:0-7897 GCA_046081205.1 Pseudanabaena sp.
ACTAAAGTAAAGACTTTATTAGCAAAAATGCTATCGCGCCGCGATCGCAGATGGTCTTTCGCTGTGAGATTGCCAATCTGTTCTTTCTCTTCCGCAATAATTTTATTGATCGATGGTTCTTCTTTAAAACGTGCGATCGTCGTAATCGGATCAATATCCAAATACCATGCCACGCTTGTTAATCGATCTAACACAGGTTCAATATAACTAATCTCAACTGTGGGCATCAGCAAAGCTAAATTTAGCTCTGCGCGGCGGATACCTGCGGATGTACCTTGGTTAATGGAATGCAAGAAGATTGTTCTAGCTACCCATGTTGCAAAGGTTGACTTACCTGCGGCTTGCCACTCTTGATCGTGTATTTGGGCATGGGCAAGCTTCCCATCAGTATTAAAAATATCTGCCTGAATAGGGCTTCTCATCAATGGACGCTCTAATCGTGACGTAAATTCACTGGTCACACCTTCATCTAAACCAATGGGAATGTGATGTAGATGAATCATTGGTATCCACACCGACATATCTTGCCAGAGATGCCTTACCACCATAGCAAGTAACCGCAACGCCCCTCTTGTACGCTGAAAATTAGGAATAGATGCAATTTTTTTGGTTAATAAGTCAAATAATTCTGGCGAAAATGGATAGCTGGACTGCAATACTTGAGCATGGCTCGCATCTTTGCACCCATCAGGTAGATTTAGCCGACTAGATTTATAAACGCTTAAATAATCCTTTGCCGCAATATCAGCAGCTTTATCGTCAATACTCTTAAATATTCTCTGCTTAACGATGTTGTAAATTTCGATATCTGTACTTGGACTAAGTACCCGTTCTTGTCGAGCCGATGTTTGCAATGCTTCCTTTAGATCGTTGGTTTCTGAACCAAAGGTATCGGATATTGAGGCTAGAGTGTAGACAAATACGATGTTATTGCAAGAAGCTGTCAAATCCATCAGTGTAAATAGAAATGCAACGACTTGTTCAGATAGATCGCTTTTCCCTACTGCGATCGCTTTGGCACGACGCAAATATTGAGCAATTTCATCAAGAATGATTACCGTCGGTTCTTTTTTGGTCAGCTTTTCGATGACAACTGTTCCTGGACTAACTTTCTGCTCATCCGAACCTCTAAGCAAGCTATAGCCTTCTACCCCGCCAATTTGATAAGCGATTTCACCCCAAAGTGTATGTACTCTTATCCCCGACTCTTCATGCAATACACCATTTACAGGGTCAAGGTCTTGACAAGCGATGGCTGCTACTTGAATTGGGCGATCTGGAATAATTGTTAGGTCATTTACAAATCTATCTAACCCACTTATTTGCCTTCCATTTTTGGCAATATGCCAAATCGCAATTTCATCGTGGGTTTTCCCTCCTCCAAAACTGGTTTCTAAGCGAATTACAGGCGAACCCGTATCTGCACCTGTTAAACGCCCAAATACTTCGGATATCAGGGTCTTGAGTCCATTTGTCGGAAAAGTATTCGCGAAAAATGTATTTGGATCTTGATAAACTAAGGGCGCATTACCATCCACAACTTGCTTTAATTTCGCAGCAAATACATCCTCTGATAAGTTACCGCCAAGCACCTCATCGCGTGGTACACAGGTTTCAAAAATAGATCGGAGCATAGATTCGGTAGTGCAAGACTTTTATGGTTAACGATTGGTAAGCTTTTAGCTGTATATAACAATATGTATTCATAACACATTTGTTTTCTAGCATACGCTACCAGAGCTTAAACCTCACATCTGAAGAAGTCTTAGCGATTTCTATTAGGTTATTTCTGTCCTAAATATGACTAAAAGTATTCCAGAGAAATGTAAGAAGTGTGCAATGCTTTCGGCGACTCAGGCTCAAGAGCTTCATGGCAATGATGGCGATCGCTGTTGGAATCCTAATGTTTGCTATAGTCGCCGTTCCTATGCCCGTCATCGCGATCGCCGTAATCTAATTCGTTCTCGTCAACGGGTTGATACTGATCAAGATTTAGTTGTGAATATTGATGAATTTGCCTCAGTATATTGGGCGGTGTTAGTGGTTTATCGACAGTCGGGAACAGATACACCAATTCATGCGATAGCAGCGCAAGTTTGGAAAGGACAAGAAAAGTTCGCCGCAATTCCACCAATTCATTGTGCGGGGATGGTTGCGACTCAGGTACATACATATGTCCAGAAGGTGTTGGATTTGCTAGAGTCAAATTATGGGATTAAGAAATTTGCAAGTCAAGAACGTCTCGATCCTTGGCTTTGTCCTTTACGCCCTTGTCCTTGTCATTCTGACTGATTCTGTGGTGAGCGCGAAGCGCTCACCACAGAATTTCTGGAGATGCTATGAAAGTTAAACAGCTTGAGTTGGATTTAAGGGATGTCATTTCGACTGCAAGACAGACTCCTGAAGATGCAAATTTGCCAATGGTGTTTCAGCTTTTAGATTTGACTCTGGTAGATCTTGATACGCGATCGCAGTTGCGAATAGCAGGAGAGGCGGTATGTCAGATTGTAGATTTGTTTTGCGATCGCTCTATCTTTTTATTTGAGGAGTTACATTCTCGTGCAGAAAATGGTGAGCCGATCATGGCTGATGATGCTTTCGATCGTTATGTGCGTCAGTCTATGGTGGTTGATTTTGACAAGTTTATTGAGCCTTTGCAGAGTTTACCGAGAAAGGCTTCTGAACATGCAAAAAATGGTAATTCGATTGTTTGTGAAATTGATAAGGATGTTTTGATTCAAGCTTTGGAGCAGGAATGTTTGCTTAGTTTTGAGGAGAAGTTTGAACGAGCGATTAGTACGTCTCATGCTGAGGATGTATCGGCTTGGGTTGAAGCTATTTCACAATGCATTGCAAATAATTCTCCTCCTATTTGCTTGTTAGATTTACAAGCTACTTTACCTTTAGCAATAGTAGAGATTTGGCTGGGGTTACTTTTAGGGGATTTCAAACTTGAGCAACGAGGAAGCTTTTATGACTCTAACAAGATTTGGATTAGCTAAGCTGAAAGTTGCCCATGCACAGCGAGCCAAATACAGGCTGGCTCAATACTGGTATATTCAACACGATGCTTTGTATGCGCGGGAATGAGCAAATAATCTCCCGCTTTTATTTTTATCCTCGTATAGTCTGTATAGGAAAGTTCAGCTTCACCTTGAAGCAAGATTACCCATTCATCAAGTTCTTGGTCATACCATTGTCCTGATGGGGTGGTTTGTCCTGTGGAAACAATGCGCTCAATCTGGATATTTTTACCAGAAACAATTTGCTCAAATTTTTCTAGCTGAGAGACTTCTTGAGGAAGTTTGTATATGTTCGGCATGGAATTTCCCTCGATTATGTGCCAGAAATTAAAGATTCAATTTCCTGCATTAATTTTTCTAGACGTTTTTGTTTTTTAGGATCACTCCAAACATTGGATTTTTTCAAGGCGCGTAATGTTGTATCCACTTGAATTTTTAATTTGTTTTGATCTTGCTTAGCTGACTGTGGTTGAGGCAATGCAGCAATTAGTTCGCGAATCTGAACTAGAGATAATCCTTGATCGATCGCTCGATCTAGCAACTCTTGGCGGGCGATCGCATCTTTGACTTTAGCAATCGCTTGAGCCTTGGTATATTCGATTCTGCCCTGCCGCAAAACATCTAGAATTTCTGACGGCAGTTTTAATAACGGCAAGCGAGATGTAATAAACGACTCCCATTTAAAGCCAAGTGAGCTAAACACAGAGACAATTGCTTCATCATATTCAGGGCTGGTCAAAACGTTTTGACCAACTTCCCCACGAGCAATATGACGCATTCGATATAGTTGTGCCGAGACTTCATCGACTGACAGATTTAACTTGAAAACTAACAGTTGCAAAATCGCTTCAGTCTCTTCGACGGGGTTGATATCTTCACGCTGAAGATTCTCAACAAGAGCAATTTGTAATGCCTCATCTGGTGTCATTTGACGTACAACAGCGGGAATTACATCTAGCCCAACCTCTTTAGCAGCACGATATCGACGTTCACCAGCCACCAATTCATAGGTGTCGTTATCAGTCGATCGCAGGAGGATAGGTTCAAGAATGCCATGTTGTCGGACAGACTCGACCAGCGTGATCATTTTTTCAGGATCAAAATAGCGGCGTGGCTGTTGGTTAGGTAATACGATCTTGGAGATGGGGATCGTATTGGGAGTGGTAGAATTTTGGGGTGAGTCATTTTCATTAAATAGGACAACATTTCTCAGTTTGAGTCGTTCTGGATTAGGCTGAGGTTTCATAGTTTTTCTAGGGCAGTAGTAATCTCATCAAAAATCTCTATAATTGCCGAATTTTTCTTCGGTGATGTTGCTAGTGGCTTGCCATATTCTGAGGCTTCAGCTAGGGCAGTAGCGCGAGGAATTGGAGAAAATACTTGGGCGATTGGCGATAACTGCTCAACAATCGTTTCAAGAGTACGTTGATCAAGGGCATTTGCAGAAGAGAACATAGTAGGGATAAAACCTGCAATTTTCAAGTCTTTGTTAAGCCGTCGTTGCACTTTTTTGACTGTACTTAGTAAAAAATCTGTTCCCATCAGTGCTTTGAACTGGGTTTGGATCGGGACAATAATTTCTGTGGCGGCAACTAAACTAATTTGACTTAAGATACCAAGACTGGGAGGACAATCAATCAATACAAAGTCATAGTTATCTATCACTTGAGAGAGGGGTAATTTTAGCCTTAATTCTCGCTGATCGGCTAGGACTAGCTCTTGCTCCGCATTAGCCAAGATAATACTTGATGGGGATAGATCCATATTATGTAAGTCATGCAAAATAGCAATCGGTTCATCGGTCTCAGATACAAGAGCATCATAGATTGTCTTATCTAATTGGGCTACATCTAGCCCCATAAATGTTGTCAACGAGGCTTGGGGGTCCATATCGAGGAGCAAGACACGATGCCCTTTTGTAGAGAGTTGATACCCAATATTTTGAGTGACTGTTGTTTTACCAACACCACCTGATTGATTAAAAAATGCAATTACATGAGTCATGGATAGCAGTTTATGTCGTTTCTTATCAGAAGCATAATGGGTTATGGTAATTTTAGCGAGAGGTAATTTCAGATCTGGTCAAAACGTTTTGACCAGATCTGAAATTACCTCTCGTCATACAAAAAGATGAAGATAAAACATAGCGAATGTTAAAATCATAGCAATGTGAAAACGCTTTAAAATATGCCTGTACTAAAGATTAGTGAATCATTGATTCGCCAAAATGCAAGTGATAAATCTTTTGAGCGTGGTAAAGAATATGCGCGATCGCAAGCAGTGCGTGATTTATTCTTGCGAGATCAAATTTTGCAGGCTTCAGTGGCAGGGAGTACTTACTATCGCGTGAGCATTGGCTTTAGCGATCGCGGTATTCAAACAGCAAAGTGTTCATGCCCTTACGATTTTGGTGGTTGGTGTAAGCATATTGTGGCAGTTCTATTAGTAGGTATGGAGCGACCACAAATTGAAGAGCGTCCTAGTTTAAACGAAATGTTAGAAAAGCTAGATCTAGAACAAACCCGTAA
The DNA here is from genome assembly GCA_046081205.1 of Pseudanabaena sp. GTDB lineage: Bacteria > Cyanobacteriota > Cyanobacteriia > Pseudanabaenales > Pseudanabaenaceae > Pseudanabaena. The sequence goes on from JBJTVM010000690.1 coordinate 5,552, forward strand.
ACTTTTGCATAACCTTACTGCTCAATCACCTGATTTAGTCGATCTCATTGATATTCAGATCCAACTTCTAACCAATATTAAAGAGAGTAAATCTAAAGCTAGTAAGACGAATAAAAAAACTAGTAAAACAGACACTCAACATCCCGAAATTGACAGATCGCCTTTTCGTCGGCAACTATCCTATTCATTACAAAGTTCTTTACGCAATTATGAGCATAGTTATTACGATGAAGATGATCCTTTCACGGACATCATTTATGAAGAGATCGAAAAAGCCAAAGTATTTCTAGAGGCTGGCGATAGTTTTCGTGCTTTTGTGATGTTGTATGCGATCGCGGAAGAGCTATGTAACTATACAGAAGAAATAGAGAACTATTTGGGTGATGTTTCTGACTTAGTTTATCATCTCGATTTGGAAATGGCTGAGGCGATTCTCTGGACAGATTTTTCTGTCAAGGATCGGCAAAAGTGGGTTACAGAAATTGAAGGTACACAAGATGTTCTCTGTGCTGAACTTGACTTTAGCCTCGCCGCCTTGATACAAGGTTGGGACGATCCCTATTTACAAGCAGTCCTGCAAGGTAAAGAAAAGCCTGAAATTATTAATCATCCAGCCGTACAAATCTCAACTCAATCCCAAAGGAAAAGGACGACTATTCAAAAGGGAGCCAATGCATATGTTCACGAAACAGATTTACGTCCATTAGGAAGAATTCGACTCAAAATTTTGCAATCCCAAGAGCGTTTTGATGAATATCTCAATCTTGCTAAAGATGCAGACTTCTTTACAGACTATGTCATTATGTTGCTCATGTTAGACCGACATAATGAAGCGATCGCTACTGCGGAAAATGTAGATGATGAAAATGATGCTTTTGAAATAGCTCAGAAATTGCTAGAGCATGGGTTTGAAAAACAGGCACTATATATTGCCAATAAGGGATTGCAATTACAAGAAATCGATGCTAAAAGTTATCGCTCCAAAGAACTTGCCGATTGGACAGCTAAATTAGCAGAGCATCTAGGAGAATCAGGCACTTTGCTTAATGCGAAAATTATTTCCTTTAAAATAAGTCCTTCCCTTGTGGATTATCATCAAATTCGTGCTTTAACTAAGCATAAATGGAACTCGACTAAAGATATCTTGCTAAAATATTTGTTGCAAATGGATTCCTATGCGGCAGCAGAAGCCAAGATTGATATCTTTTTAGAAGAAGAACTATTTGATCAGGCGATCGCGATCGCTAATACTAGCTATTGCCGAACTTACGATAGATTGCGGGTCATGAAAGCAGTGATTAGTTCTAATCCGCAATGGGTCATCACAAAAGCGAAGTCTCTAGCTGAGGATATTATTACTCGAGGCAGATCCGATGATTACGAACAGGCGATCGAGTGGCTAGAACAAGTACGCAATGGATATCGAGGTTTAAAACAGGAAAAGGAATGGCTCACCTATAGAAATCAATTAGTTGAAGTAAATGCGCGTAAACGTAAGCTCATGGAATTAGTTAAGCGCAAGGGAATTTAAACGATCGCATAGATTAGGCTATATAGATAGAATGTATCAGCAAAACAACTAGGCAAAGGGCACTGGACAGTTAAAGCGCGACGTAATTGCGCCTTTGTTATTGTCACGAAGTGGACGTTTCAGCACTTATCTCCGATTAGCTGACCAATGCCATTACTCATTAATCGCTAAAACAACCAAAGTCGAGAATAACTTATGACGAGAATCAGTTGAAAGTCTTGCCAGAACATGACTATGTAAATAGAGTGGGATATGTTCCACAAAAAACTCAAAAATGCCAGCCCAAGTCTCCTTAATTGGTATCTCTTCGGTCAAAAACAACTCAGTAGTACCAACCCAAAGATCAATAATTTCAAGATCCTGAGAATCAGTAAGAGAAACTAGACTTTTATTAAAATTATGGATCAATTGGTTATATAGAGAATCTAATAACAGTTTGATCCAATCAAAATGATGCAACAAAGCCCCACGGGAAATACCAAAATACTGACATAGCTGACGCTGAGAAGCATTCAACAAATCAAACCCACCATCAGTCACAGAATTAATCACCTGAGTCACCTTGAGTTGTAAAAGCTCCAAATTAGACATTGCTTCCGCAGTAATATCACCAGATTTAATAAGAGTATGGGGAATATCACCAAGGTCAAAATCTGACAAGAAATAAATCTGATCACCATCCTGAAAGCGATCGCCTGCTTTCCTCCCAAAACACTGTTGGACAGTAGCCAGAATATGGCGATCGACAAATGCCGCAAAATCAGTATCTTTATCTTTGGGGTGTAAGCCTGTCATTGCCACATAATCAGCACGCA
>JBJTVM010000691.1:0-3780 GCA_046081205.1 Pseudanabaena sp.
AGAATCGCTAAGCGATTCTTACCATTTTTCGCCATTTGCGCCGCGCGAAGCGCGGCGCAAATGGCTATAGTTGAATTAGTAAGGATGGGTGGCGCTTCGCGCCGCCCATCCTTACCTGTTTACGGGAATATGTCAATTACATTTACTGATAGTTTCATCAGGCATTACTGCGCCACAAAAATTTGCACCCTGCAACACCGCTCCCCGCAAATTCGCGCCTGTAAGATTTGCCCCTGAGAGATTTGCTCGTTGTAAATTTGCGCCAACAAAATCTGCTCCACGTAAGTCTGATTGATTGAGATCAGCCCCCACTAACTGCGCTCCTCGTAACCTTGCTAAACGTAAATTCGCACCCGATAGATCGAAGCCCCTAAGATTGCGATCTTCGCCGCCGCGATTGACGATTTCCCAAACGACACGCCACTTGCGATCAAGAATTGTTTCTTCATTGATAATGCTTTCCCGCAAATTAGCAAGGCGAAGATTCGCTCCTTCGAGCTTCGCATCAGAAAGTTGTGCTCCTTGAAAGTCAGCTTCCGTGAGGTTTGCCTTAGTTAAATCGGCATAGCGAAGATTGGCATCATTAAATTTGACACGTACTAGATTACTACGTCTGAAGTTCGTGATGAATAGATAGGCTTGAGTGAAATTGGCATCTTCTAAATTAACTCCTGCCAGATTCGCCTTCTCAAAATTTCCACCCGATAGATCGGCTGCCACTAGAGTTTGCCCCTCAGTGCGCTGATTGACAATTTTCCAGACTAGAAACCACTTTGGATCAAAAAAAGTATCACTATCAATTTTGCTTGATCGCAGATCGGTATGGAATAGATTTGCACCTGCAAAGGTAGTTCCTTCTAGGCTTGCCCCTTCTAGATTTGCCCTTGTGAGATTTACTTCGCTAAAGTTTGCCCTACGGAGGTTTGCCTTTTTTAAACGTGAATTAGTCAGATCTGCTTTTTCTAGATCCGCAAGTCTGAGATTAGCATTCTCAAAGGTAGCACCATCAACTTTTGCACTGATTAATTTTGCGAATTGTAAGTCAGCATTTTTAAAGGAAGCTTGATTGAGAATAGAGCGTTCGAGATTGGCATATTTGAGATTTGCTCGAAAAAGATTAGCCCCTTCAAGTTTTGCTTCTAACAAATTTGTATTCAAAAAATCAGCCCCCGATAATAGAGCAAAGCGTAGATCCGCACCTAACATATTTGCGCGCATAAACTTTGCCCCATCCAGTTTTGCCCCACGCATATCAGCTTTACGAAGATCGGCATCCCGAATATTGGCATTGATTAAGTCGGCTCCTGCAAGTCTGGCATCGGGTAGGTCACATTCTGAGCATTCTTTAGTTTTAATCAGTTGATCAACGTGACTTTGATTAGCTGCTATTACTGATGTCGCTGTTGTGATGACGATGAGAGCAGAAATAGCGATCGCCTTTTTGCCTATACCCATCCTTTTATCTCCGCATCCATCATTGGTTTTTCGAGTTTAATATACTCAATTTTTGCAGCTTGCAAGATATGTTTCATCTGGACAGGTTCATGGTGATCCGCCGCAATAAAAGCTGAGTTAAGGGCGATATTACGAATATTACCACCCGCAACACTGAGTTTACCAAGTTTCACATAATCTAGATCGAGTATTGGTGTTTTTTGAGGGAAAGCTCTACGCCAGATCTCAGTACGCTGTTCTGCATCAGGAAAGGGGAACTGAATTACAAAACGTAAGCGTCTTAAAAAAGCTTGATCGAGGGAGTTTTTCAGGTTAGTAGTGAGAACTGCTAAGCCGCGATAGGCTTCCATTCTTTGCAGCAGATAGCTAACCCCGACATTAGCATGGCGATCGTGACTATCCTTGACTTCAGTGCGCTTGCCAAAGAGAGCATCGGCTTCATCAAAGAGCAGAATCACGCCACCACCTTCCGCAGCATCAAATATCCGTTTGAGATTTTTCTCAGTTTCGCCAATATATTTGTCAATTACCGAACTAAGATCAATGCGGTAAACATCAAGCTGCAACTCATTGCCTAATACCTCCGCCGCCATTGTTTTTCCAGTGCCGCTTGTACCTGCAAACAGAGCGCTAATCCCTAATCCGCGCCGACTCCTACCTGCAAATCCCCATTTTTCATAGACGGTTAAACGTTGACGTACATGGGCAGCAATGTCATGCAGTACAAATTTTTCCTTAGTTGGCAAAATCAGATCTTCCCAAGTTGCCTTAGTTTCTACACTTTGAGCAAGTTCATTGAGTCTAGGGCGAGATTGAGCGCGACAGGCATTCCAGAGAGTTTGATGGAAGGTGTGGTTGGATTGTAATTTGTGTGAACTTTTGGCTTTGAGGGAGGCGTTGTAAATATGGGTAGGCGAAAGATTGAAATAAGAGACTAGTTCAAGAATGGAACCATTGAGTGACTCTTTGATGTCGCTATCTAGATCAGTTAGAGATTCTTCCCACAGTGTTTGCTGCTCATTGCTCGAAGGAGATTGTACATCAAAGGTAATGATTGTCCGTTGATGTTGGCGGCGACGAGTTTGACTGCTAATTATGATTGGACATTGCAGAACTTCAATCAGATTGCCGATCGTCATATCTTGATTTTGATTGGGGATTTCATCGCGATCGCAATCCAGTAACAGAGCCATATCATTCAGGATATATTCACGATCGCATAGCTGAGCAATGAGCCGAAGATTGTCTAAATCATGGGGCAGTTGGCTAACAGGTATTTTAAAGAGATTTAGTCCCATATCTTCACATATATAAGCAGCGATCGCCATTTTGCTAGCGATATCTTCACCACATAGTTGCAATACTGGCAAGGTTTCTAATCTGTCGTCTTCAGGAATATTTAACCAAGTGGCGAGTGCTTGTTTAGAGATTTGTTGATGGGAATCGATCTGGACAGAATTAGCAACTACAGGTTCAAAAAATTTGAATAAACGTTCATCAAGATGCTCATCCCCCATCAAATAATGCAAAATTCGTTCATTAATTCGCAAGGGACTAGATGTGAGCGTATGCCCTGCTCCAATTTCTACTAAATGCCATTTCCGTAAATTTGCGGCTGGAAAGAGGGCTGACCAGTCGGCATGATCTAGTAAAGACATCGCTAGACTAAAGGTGGGATAGGCTTGTTTGGAGTCACTGGCAAGTTCAGCGCAAAGCGCTCCCCAGTTTGGATCAAATTCCATACCTGCACATAGCATCAGCACATCTCTTTCAAACTCCGAAAGACTAAAATTTTCACATAGTCGTCGGAGATAACTATCAATTTGATGTTTTGGTGGATTAGAGGCAACTTGAATTTCTAAAACCTCACCTTTTTTTTCTGCGCTTTTTTGTTCTAAGATTAAGCGAATCTTGGCGATCGCCGAAAATAGATCTCGCTGGCTTTGCTTGAGCCAATCAGTGGTGACAGTTGGTTTATTTGACGATAGAGCCATGTTTCTTAAGTAACCGTTTCGATGATCTGCTCCAAATAGGTTTCCGCTTCATTAACTGGTAGCAAAATCACCTCTCCTTGCCGTAAAATCTCATATTTCCCGCCATGAAATCCATGCCCAGCAATTAAGCCCATTGATACGGCTAGATTTCCCAATTCTGTGAGCTTATTGACACTGATCGTTTCCATTTCCAGATCTAGACGTTGTCTAAGTTCATCATCATTCATGGTTGTCACTACTCAGTTTTCCCAAAATACTAGTGGTTCGTTTGATGTGGATTAATCGATGGTTAGTAGATTCCAATTTTATACCATACAACCTATTTATGTTT
>JBJTVM010000692.1:0-1743 GCA_046081205.1 Pseudanabaena sp.
GATTATTGAGTCGGGTTTGGATATTCCGCGTGTGAATACGATTGTGATTGAGGATGCTCATAAGTTGGGTTTGGCGCAATTGTATCAATTGCGCGGTCGGGTTGGTCGGGCGGGAATTCAGGCTCATGCCTATTTGCTGTATCCACCTAACCTTGAATTGACGGATTCAGCTAAGCGGAGATTGGATGCGATTCAGGAGTTTAGTCAGCTTGGTTCGGGCTATCAACTGGCGATGCGCGATATGGAAATTCGTGGGTTGGGGGATCTCTTGGGTGAGGAGCAGTCAGGTCAGGCGGATGTGATTGGCTTTGCGCTGTACATGGATTTGCTTCAGGAATATATTAATGAGTTGCGCGGTAAGATTTTGCCTGAAGTTGTGGATACTGAGCTTCAGTTACCTCGTTTAGTGGCTTTTATTCCTGACAGTTACATAGAGGACAATGAGATGAAGATTAATGCTTATTTGACCTTGGCAAAGGTGAAGTCGAAGGAGGAGATTCTCAAATTGGCTGCGGTTTGGGAGGGTCTGTATGGGGCTTTGCCTGAAGAAACTCAGGTATTGCTCAGGGTTATGGAATTGAAGTTGGTGGCGCGTCAGGTTGGGGTGTTTCGCATTTATGCGTCAGAGGATGGGCGCGATCTGTTTCTGGACTCGAAGCTGACGGATTCGCTTTGGGAGTTGCTTCATGCGAAGATTCCGATTGAGTTCTATTATCGCTTCTCTTTCGAGAAGGGCAAAATTAAGATTACTAGTCTAGCTCTCCTGCCTGGGGATAAGCAGGTACATTTCTTGATTGAGTGGTTGGGTTGTTTTTTAAATTGAGCCTTGGGCGATCTTTATGTGTCATCGGTTTTAATTACAAGAAACAATCCAACTCTCGATTCAAACAGCCAATCTCCAGACGATCGCACCAATATTCTGACCAGCGATCGTATTGGTGATCTTGTCATTAGCCAACGAGGTTGTGACTGTATGGGATGCCGTCAAGCAGTTTTATCCCTTTTTTCTAAATAACAGTGATCACAACTGTTTGAAAAGTCTCATGCCATCATGGCGATCGCGTAAGATCGCCATGATGGCATGGTTTACCTACAGGCTAAAAAATCTGCTTTAAGCTTTGCGGTGTCAAGGTTACGCCCGATGAATACTAATTCATTTTGACGAGGTTCGTTAGGCTGCCATTGGCGATCGCGTGTGCCATCAAACAGCATATGCACACCCTGAAATACAAAGCGTTCATCAATCCCTTTGATATTGAGAATCCCTTTCATCCTAAAGATATCCACACCCTGTTCACGCAATAGTGTGCTAATCCAATCATTGACCTTTGGCAAATAGAGTTCACCTTCTTCGACGATCGCCACAGATTTTACGGTGTCGTCATGTTCGTGGGCATCTTCACCGAGAAATTCAGGATCAATTTGTAAAGCTCTCTCTAGCTCAAATGCACCAACTCCTAACACAGCATCCATATCAATTTCTGAGTTTTGAGTGCGATAGATTTTGCTCATCAAGTTCATTGCTTTGATGCGTTTCTCTAAATCTTCGAGTTCTGCCTCGCTTACCAAATCCGTTTTGTTTAATAAAATGATGTCAGCAAAAGCGATTTGCTCCTGTACTTCTTCAGCATCCCAATGCTGCGAGATATGCTTTGCATCAACTACTGTGACTACTGCATCTAACTTGGTTTTAGTGCTGACATCTTCATCCACAAAGAAGGTTTGAATTACAGGTGCAGGATC
>JBJTVM010000693.1:0-5474 GCA_046081205.1 Pseudanabaena sp.
TAAAGTAATACCAAAGCACCTACAAGGTTTGTTTTTTAATTCACAGAAGTGTGACTACACTTCTGTGAATTGGTATAACGTGAATTCGACATAGCCATTTGCGCCGCGCTTCGCGCGGCGCAAATGGCGCAAAACGGTAAAAATTGCAGAGCGATTTTTACCGTTTTGCGCGTTTGTTGAATTGACGTTAAATCTGAACCATGCTGCTGTATTCCGTCAGTAGCTCATCGTAGGTAAGGCTATCTGTTGCTGCTTGAGGAGTCCACATCAACTCAAATACTAAAAGCCGATTAGCTGCGATCACGGCAATCTTACCGAGTGCTTTGTCTAACTCTGCCACACTTGTGACCTGACCAAACAGGGGCTGATCATGCTCTACAGCAACAAGAAGAGTGACCACAATATATGCTGATGGGTCTTTGGCTGGAGAGGCAACGATCTCTGGATTAATTGAAACTCTTCCATTCACATTTACTAATGTCTCTTGGCTAAATTTGGCACGTTCCTCCACCAAAAGTTGATTAAATAGGGCTTCAGCCTGCTCACGCGGCAAAGATTGAGAGGTTGCTGCAACATGTGTCCAATTTTCGGGAGTACGCATTATGGCGATCGCTGAGTCTTGCATAAGTGACAACAAGCCCTCTGGGGTACTCGTATCAACACCAAGGCTCAGTTCAGTTAAACGAGACTGAACCTCACGGGCTTGAGCAAGAAGAGCCACTTGTAACTTGGTAATCGTCAATAGATTTTTATTTAGAAATTCGTTTTTTAATTGCGCCTGCGAAGGAATCATCAACTTCCGCAAAATCCAATAAACAGCTACAAAGATAACGATCAAGGCAACTATCCAAACTAGCAAGTTAATTATTAATGCAAGATCTTTAGGATTGTACGCATAGGAAGATGAGGTGCTTCTATAGGAAGAAGGTCGATCAGATGTAAAAGAATTGCGCTCACTGCCTTGACTTGGTGATGCAGAAGATGGTTGTGAACTACGGGAAGGACTAGAAGGTGATGAATGACTTGGGGAAGATCGAGGAGATGACTGAGGGGCAGGTGATGATTTAGAGCTACTCGGAGATTTAGAAGGAGAAGAACGGTTAAAAGAGCCGCCACCACTTCGTCCTGCACTACTTTTTGCTAGAGCCTGTTGCTGAATTTGAACTAATGGATTTGATAGGCGATCGCTAAATCCAAAATCGATCATCTGAACTATAAAGAAAGTAAAAACAAATGCTGTAAAGAACTGAAATTTGGCTCTAAACATAAAAAATTAGTCAGATATTTCAATATAGTTACGATCACCCCCAGATTTTTGGGCTTGGAGTAATGAGCGTGAGGCTAAAGCTACTAATTCATCAAAATTGATATCGTTCATCGGTTTATTCTGATTTTCTAGAGCTACTACTACCCCACCAATGCTAATTGTTAGTGGAAATAATAATCCTGAAGAAACAGCGATCGGATGACTACGAATACTCGTAAGAAGATCGAGAGCAAGCTGGGCGACACTTTCTTCATCGTGATGAGGAGTAACGCAGGCAAACTCATCTAACCCGTGACGATAAATCAAACTATTTGCAGCACAACTATGACTTAATCGTCCTGCGATCGCTTTGATGGCTTCGTTCCCAATTCTCTCGCCGTAGGACTGAACAATAGACTGAAAGCGATCAATGTCAATGAGCAAAACACTTAAAAACCTGTAACTTTTATAAGTGCCAAATCCTCTAAATTGTGACATTATCTTTTGTCTTATCCCCGCAAAGGCTTGCTCACTTAGGACTTTAGTTAAAGGATCTGACAGGCTAAGAGCATCCAGTAAGTCATTTTGTGCTAGCAATCTTTGATTTGTCCAAGTTAAAGATTGAGTCAAAGCAGCAAGGCGCAGTCCTGTCCGCAATCTTGCCTTTAGTTCAGACTGATCTACAGGATTATTGAGGAATTCATCGACACCTGTATCTATCGCAATTTGTCGTTGTTGCGCGTTGGAAGCTTCGATGACCAAAACAAAGTAAGTTGACTGCAATTCTGTATGCTCAAGATTTGCCTTAACACGATGACAAAGCGCCAAACCTGAGACATCTGGGATTGTCCAATCAGCAATGACAATTGCAGGTTTCTTTTCTAGAATTACTTCCCATGCTTTCTCACCACTGGTTTCTGTAATGAAATTATATTTTTCAGATGTTAGAACCTCGGCGATCGCATCTAGGCACTGGTCATCTAAAACGTGATCGACGTATTTCCGCCTTTTTTATCGGCTTGAAATGGACGTTTCAGCACCTATCCCTCATTAGCTGACCAGTGCCCGCATCTAAAAGTTGGCGATCGCCGCTAACAACTAAAATCAGAGAATTATGTCGGTAGTATTTTAATTTGCGGAAATCCAACTCTGCTGCCTCGCTATAATTTAAATGATCAAAACTACTACCTTTAGCGAGAAATTTGTCTGCTATTTTTTGCCCCAGCCAAATAGACCGACTTTCTTCTCTGGCGGCTTTTCTGGTGGTTTTGTCGCCGCTGTTACCTGATTAATGTATTTGAGAGCCGTTGGTTCTTTAGGATCGAGTTTGAGCGCTTTTTGAAAGCTTGCCTTAGCGATCGCCGCTGCATTTTGATTCATCTGCACTAAGCCCTTGAGTGCATAGACCTTGGCATTATTGGGATCGATTTTTTCGGCGCTAAGCAGTTCTTTAAGCGCATCAGTCCATTGTTTCTTACTGATAAATAGCTCAGCCATATTCAGGTTACGTAGAGCAGGGGACTGGGCGGGTTTAGCCACAGGAGCGGCCCCAGCGTTAGCGGTTGCATTGGTAGGCTGAAACTCAGATGCCGAAGCCGCACTACTACCTGAAGTAAAGGTAAGGCTGGTTTGAGTAAGTAAATATACGAGATTTAACTCACTGAGAGTAGCGGTATGTTCCAAGATTGAGTCGAGAGTTTCATATTGCTTCGGTGAAATTTGCTCAACATACTGCTTGTAGGTAATTTCATGGGGAATTCGATACAGTTTCTGAGCAATTTCAGAACTGAAGGTCGGCAATTCTTCCTTTTGTTTTTTGTTTTGGGCAAACATCCTCAAAGTTGCTAGATATTCACCACGTTCGCGATCGTTATTCAGCAATTGATATGCTGGACTAACCATCTTTGAGAAATATTTGGTAGCAGTCTCTTTTTCTTCAGGAGTTCTACCAAACACATCGGGATGCAAAATCTTTGCAAGTTTGAGAAATTTTTTGCGGATTTGCGCGGTATCAGTGGTCATTGGTAAACCGAGTATGGCGTAATGATCGCTAATACCGTAGCTGGCAAGACCTTTGTTGATTTTAAAGTTTTCTGGCTTTCCCACAGGTTCCACCTCTTAAGTATCTGTTCGAGTTTACCCTCTTGACGCATCTCTGTTAAAGCTTTATCAACGGCTTTTTTAAGGGAGACATCATCTTTGTTGACGATCGCCACAAGGCGGATTGGAATTAACGGTTCCCCAACAATTATAAAGTTAGGGTTGTTGCGTACTTGCCATACTGCCACAGGTTCATCAAGGATCATCGCATCAAGTTGGCGATCGCGTAGTTGGATCACCATCCGATCAAGATCCCTTGATGAAAACAGGCGAATGGCATTACCTCTGTTTTTATTATAGGTTTCAGCGATCGCTGCGCCTCCGCTATTTGCCACAACTCCAACTCGCTTGCCGATCATATCGCGTAAGGATTTGATTTGTGTACCATCAGCTCTGATTAGCAAACGTTGAGTACTACGATAGTAAGTCGCTGTTTCAATAAATTTGCCTTTAGTCTCGCCTGTTTCTAATGCTCCTTCTTCCCTTGCACTGAGCAGAATATCGACCTGTCGGGAAGCTAAATTTTCAGGTTGGTTTGCCCAAGGGATATTAATGGGACGTGGCTCAATATTTAGTCTTGCGGCAATTTCTTGGATTATTTCTAGCTCAAAGCCATCATAAAACTGGGTCTTGGCATTCCAAAACATGTAGGGGCCACCGATCGCTGCGTCGATGCCCACCCGCAAATGTCCGCGCCGCATGACAATGCCAAGGCTGCTATCTTCAGCAAATACGGGTGACGTGATGGGTGTTATTGCGCCAGCGAATCCTAGGCACAGCCCTGTATAAATTGCTAAGCCAGCAAGTTTGTGAGCAAACTTAAACATTTATTCTCTAATCAAGCGATCGCTATAAATATAGCAATATCTCCATCATTCTTGTATGGCGATCGATGATTACAGTCTATTGTGAAAGGCTTTTATCGCGGTTTGTAAGAAAGTTAAGTATCACTTTTCAGCAAGCGAAAAAATCGAAATGGTTGCGAATCAAAGCTTTATAAGCTTTGCACGAATTAATCACCTATCTATTGATACAAATTCATAAACATTGCTTTTTTGCCATGTAAAAACTAAAAAGTATCTGATATAGTCGTTTTATCACTAATGGCGATCACTTTGTTAAGGCAAACGGTCAAGGATTTAGGCGATCGGGGCAAGGATTTGTATCAGTATTTCTAAATCTTAGGCTCGGCAAAGGGCTTATTTTTAAGGCGATCGCCTATCAAGTGATATGTATTTTGGTAGAGAAATTTGTTCTGGTTGAGAGTTTTAAGTGTCGCATCAATTTTTTGAAAAACCAATTCTCAATTCTCCTTATGAGATTCCTGCACAACATTGGGAACTGGATAAGTCTGGACAGCCAACTAACCAGTTAACTAAAAGTCGAAGACCTGCTGAGTTCATTAGCCCGATTCCTAAGCCCAGAAAACGGAAGTTCAATCAGGGCGAATTGCTTGCTGAACAGGATATTTCAACCAATAGTCAAACCTATGAAACATCTTTGTTTATCAATAGTGTGCGCGAAAAAGTCAGTGAATGGCGAAAGATAAGTAGTTCAGAGAAATGGCAAGTTAGTCCAGAAACCGCAAGACTTTTAAAACACTGGCGAAATTATGAGTTTCATGGTGTTAGACCATTCTTTTGCCAATTAGAAGCGGTGGAAACTGCCATTTGGTTAGCTGAAGTTGCACCCCTCAGTAAACAAGGTCAAAACTTCTTAGAAAAAATTACAGCAGCAAACCTAGAGGCAAATCCTGAGCTATGGAGAGTTGCGTTAAAACTAGCGACAGGAGCAGGCAAGACAACGGTTATGGCGATGTTGATTGCTTGGCAAACTATCAATGCTATGCGTCATCCATCTAGCAAGAAATTTACACGCGGATTTTTAATCGTTACCCCTGGTATCACGATCCGCGATCGCTTACAGATATTGCAACCAAATCATCCTGATAACTATTACAGCAACCGTGAGTTAGTCCCCAGCGATATGTTAGGTGACATAGCCAAAGCCAAGATTGTAATTACGAATTATCACGCTTTTAAACTGCGAGAGCGTTGGGAAATTGCAGCAAATACTCGCAAACTATTACAGGGCAGGGATGAACCACTGCAAACCCTAGAAACTGAAG
>JBJTVM010000694.1:0-6087 GCA_046081205.1 Pseudanabaena sp.
CAAAATAATTACCGTTGCGTAAGCAGGATTATTCCTGACACGAGGATCGCGCATTGGCGTAATCTCATCGATCGCTCTTGATAGCCGCATTACACCCTTACGGTGCAGATTCCCATCACCATCAACATAGCCCTTGGGTAGTGTAAATTCAAACTCTGTTTGAATCATAGATATTTAATTAATCTGTTAATTAATCCTCAAAAAGTCTCTAACGCTTAACTCTACCTCAGTAATCGCAAATTCACTACTATCAGCTTTAAAGTCAGCAATCTTGTAACGCACTGGCCAAGCCCCATTAAACCGAAACCTTGCTTTCTCAATAGCCGACTGATCATAAATTGTGATATCTCCATCGCGGAATTGCTGCGACCAGTTACCATCTTCAACAGCTTTTAACCAATTCCACATAGTCATGGAAATAGTTAGCCCTTGTTTGAGAGTAATATTGTCACTTTTAACGTTGCCAGGGATTTTGGTACGTACAACCCGCCCTTTTGTAGAACTGTTCTTCCCCCACACTTGTGGAGTTACTTCAGCAATCTCTATTACTTCTTGACTTCGTGATAGCCCACTACATTCCATAAAGTAGCCATCAATCTTTTCGAGACTACCTTGCAAAGTAATTTCTACATAAAATCGAGAATTAGCTAGAAATTCAATTTGTTGTTCTTCTGCCATGAAGTCACCTCTTCTAAGTTTAGGATGAGTGGTGATCAGCACCACTCATCCTAAACCTCTATGTTTTGCGATGCAAAGATTCATAAACAAACTCGATCGTTTCAGTTGCCAGACCTTCTGCACCAGCCTCTAGCTTAGTTGATTTATAGCTAGAGGGCATTACCCCAGTTAGTTCCCAAGTTGCAGCAGCCTCACCACCCTGATTGTAAAGGGTGATTGTACCAGTTTTCCTTTCACCTTTAGTTTCTGTGCCACCACCCTTGATTGGTTCAGAGTGCGAAGCACTGTACCATTTGATCAAGCGATCGTCACCAACAGTACAAACAAACTCAACCGTAATATTACCGTTGCTTACTCCTGTGACAGTAGCTTGGATAACTGATTTACCACTTTTGCTGACTCCATAGGATTTCATGTCTCCTGCGGTCTGTAAAGTTGAACTAATGCCACTTACACTTTTGACAACCAAGTCATCCAGACCCGATAAGTTAAAGTAGTATTTGGAGCACGCTAAAATTTCACCTTTTGCCATAGTTTATTGACCTCATCCTCATTTCTATATCAAGACTTAACCAAACCCAATCTAAACTCAACCTAAACAAGGAATTTACAACTCGATTAAGGAAGTATCTACTTAACGCGGTTGATTTGTTCAGCGATGATTTCAAAGGTCTCAACAGCTAGATCTTTACTTTCAGAGTTAAAATCGCTGACCTTGTAAGTCTTAATCCAACAATTAGTTAAACTCCATCGAATCACTTCTGTATCTTCGCTGTCATAAGCGACGATTGAACCATTCTTACGGCTGGAAGCCCATTTGCCTTGTCCTCCCTCACTCTTAGGCATAGTTGCTAACATCCAATTGTAAAAGTCCATGTCGCCTTCAGTGACATAGACTTCAATGGTGACGTTGGGGTTTTCTTCAAAACCTGCCGACGTACTCTGCCAAATTGTTTTACCACCCTTGGTTGAGGCTAAAGGCTTTTCATGTCCTGCCGTTTGACCTGTGAAGGTAACTTCAGAAACACTTTTAATTAATTTGTCCGTCAATCCATCAAATTCTACATAGTATCGACTAGTAGGAATTGGTACGAGTTCAGCCATTCTTCCTCCTTGAAATCTGAGTTATAGGTCTGTGCTGAATAAACAACTATTTTAAAGTCTAAAGCTATAACTCTGTAAGAGCTACAGCACAAATCTTAAGAAAGCAAAATCTAATCAGAAGAACACCCATAGGGTGTTCTTCTGATAAATCATTAACTGTTAGGCGACCACTGACTGACACGGAAGATCACAAATTCAGCAGGACGGACAGGGCAGATGCCAACTTCAATGTATAAACGACCCATCATCATGGTTTCGTGAGTGTTGAGGCTGGCATCACATTTGACATAAAACGCTTCTGAGGATGCGCCGCCAAATAATGCACCATTCCGCCATAGCCCTTCAAGGAAGTTGCTGACGGTGCGCGTTACCCTTGCCCATAAATCAGTATCGTTCGGTTCAAAGACAACCCACTGCGTACCAATTTCAATTGATTTCTCAATGTAGCTGATGAGGCGGCGGACACTGATATAGCGCCATTGAATGTTGTCAGGTTCGACCAAAGTACGTGCGCCCCATACTTTAAAGCCACGATTGTAGCTTGCAAAGTTGCGGATGCAGTTAATGCCGAGGGGGTTGAGCATTTCTTGCTCACGCATATTGGTTTCGTAAGCCAAGCCAAGCACACCTCTGGGAGTGTCATTGGCAGGAGCTTTGAAGATACCGCGTGATTGGTCAGTGCGACACCACAGACCCATGACATGACCGCAAGGAGGAACGTAGGATGGCTTGCCGCCTTTGCGAGGGTTGGCGACTTTGATCCAAGGGTAATAGAGTGCGCCAAACATCGAGCGACGGTTGAACATACTCAACCATTGGGCTACATCTTGAGGCTTTTGGCGATCTGGTGGTACAGCCTCCATGCCTTTGGATGGCTTGATCGGAGGTGGATCGATGACTGCCATACGGAAGGCGGGGCCTGGGAAGGAGTTTTCGCACATGCTGAGCATCATTTCCATGACACCATGCACTTGATCGATATCGATTAGCCCTGCTTCGTAGACACGCATTAGATCTGGACAGGCAATCATTGCTGTTTCATCGATTTCAAACATGCCTTGAATGCCAGTGCGATCGTCTCTTTGTCCTAGCAAGTCCCGAGCAAAGCGATCAATCGAAGAAATGTAAGGAGGAGGGGCAATTTCGTAGGAGCCGTTAGCAGGACGACGAGAAAGAGGTTGACCACTGGTGGAGATGTCAGCAATGGTGACGTATTCGGAATCAGCGATCGCTGTTACTACATAGTCAGCAACATCGGTCGCAACCTGCGGATTCATGGATACATGCTCGAACTTCTCTAGCTCTTGTCCGCCTTGGACAACGACGACGCTGAAGAATTCACCAGTATTTAGGGGTGGCTCGGCATCAGCAGGAGCATCTTCGGGTAATGGTTTAGGAGTACTTTCTTTAATGATGACTTTGATGCGATCGCTCGTTGCCGGCAATGCTAACTGACTTTCAGAGGCATCGGCTGGCTTGATGTTAAACATCAAGGTAGGCTTATTATTGGATGTGCCAATGCGAAGTGCGGTTGCTTCAGGGGCTGGAGGCTCAGATCCAGGAAGTTTTGTGCCAATGCTCGTTACCCAACAGCGGCCACCACCATTGACAAACCAACCACTAACTGCGAAAGGCAAATAAGCATCAAAGTCGGTGTAACCATCAGAACCGGGAGCTGCAAAGTATTCGCGATACTGATCCCATGATGTAACCATCATTGGTTTAAATAGCTCAGCATCACCGCGTACGTCTTCGGTAAATCCGATAAAGCCTGCCACGCTGAGGCTGATGCCTTCAATGGGACGACTGCCTTTATCAACCTCTTCGACGTATACGCCCGGGGCGAAGTAGTCTAGTGCCATATGCCACCCTTTAACTATGTCTATAGAGGTATACAGTAGGGATGATCAAAATTAAGGGTTATTAGACTTTAGTCTATACTTCTAAATGAACGTCAATTCGACGAACGCGCAAAGCGCGGAGCAAATGGCTATATCGAATTCACGTTAGAGCAATCCTAAATGGGTTGTGGGAATGCACCCCTTTGGCGTGCATTCCCACAACCCTCAACAATCCACAAATGATTGAGGATTGCTATGGCTATAAATAAAAATCAATTGCTAAGAATTAAAAAGATATCTGTTAAGAATTGCTAAAAATTAATTATCGATGACCACTGATCTATGACTACAACGGCTCAAATAGTATCGGTTTTATTGGTAGAAGATGACTCTAATTTTCGTCGGGGCTTACATACATTACTGAGCTTTTACAGTGATGATTGTTATCTTCAGTTTAAGATTGTCGGAGAAGCAACTTCTTGTGTTCAAGCGATTAAACTGGTAGTAGAACAGAAGCCTTCATTAATTCTTTTAGATGTCAAACTCGATTTAAAACTACCCGAAGATAGCGGGCTAAAAGTTTTGATGGATCTTAAAAAGTTAGACTATCATGGCAAGGTTTTAATTTTGTCAGCGCATCGTGAAGATGAATTAGTATTTAGAGCGATGCAGTTGGGCGCTAGAGGATATGTGGCAAAAGATCGGATTGGCAGTCAACTTTATGAGGCAATTTCAACAGTTATGAATGATGAAATCTTTTTGCCACCTGATATTGCAACGAGTTTCTTTCGGGTTTTTCATTTCTATGCAGGGCGATCGCTACAGGGGCATTCTACGATCCATCTTACAGATCGCGAACAGGAAGTATTGAACTGGCTAATTAAGGGAGCCTCAAACGAGGATATTTCTCGTTACTTGCATGTGACGATCGCCACTGTCAAGGCGCATCTCACTAGTGTATTTGAGAAATTGGGGGTGGCTAGTCGGACACAGGCAATCGTTAGAGCATTGAAATTAGGTTTGGTGAGTGCAGATGAGTAATTATTTAGCGATCGCTACGGTAACAGCAACTCTACAGAGGGTTTTGCAAGCGGTCATTCAACAGGATATTGAAGGTGCGCGCGCCACCACTTTACCTCCTGGGGGAATTTCTACAGGCGCTCCAGAAGTGGGGGTAAATATTTTCTTATATCAAGTGACGAGCAATCCTGCACTAGCTAATTATGACTCTACACCCAATCGAGCCAAAGGAAATCCCCTTAATCGTCAAGTGGCGATCGATCTTTTCTACATGATGAGTTGCTATGGGAATGATGCGGAACTGCAACCTCAGAGAGTTTTGGGAAGCGTAGTAAGTACCCTTGTTGATAAGCGGATTCTCACACCTGAACTGATTCGTTCTACCTGCAATGATTCTACATTTCCATTCCTAGTGGACTCCGATCTTGCTGATCAAATTCAACAGGTTCATATTGTACCTGTGGATATTTCACTAGAGGATCTATCTAAGGCTTGGTCAGTGTTTTATCAAGTTCCCTATGTATTGTCGATCGCTTACCGCGCTTGTCTAGTTATTGTCGAAGGTCGGGAAAACTTCCAGAGAGCTTTGCCAATTCGCGATGCTTCCCCTGCAGGGCTGGCTCCATTTCCTGCATCGCCCTATATTGAGCAGGTCGTAGCTCAAGGCAGTCGTTTTGAACCGATTGTGATTGGTAGTGTGATGATTATCCGTGGGCGCAATCTCCAAAGCCAAACCGTAGAAATCCATATTGGGGATTTAGTAATTAGTCCCACTTCTGTTCAAGATCGTGAAATTATTTTTTCTTTAGAGAATATGGCTTTACCACAGATTCAAGCTGGGGTGCAAAGCTTACAGGTGATCCACCGTATCGGTAGCACTTCGCCGCTAATTACCAATGCGATCTCCTCAAATGTGATGCCCTTCGTCCTCTGTCCAACGATTGTAAATATATCGGTGAATCAATTAGAGGAGATTGAAGATAATTTGCGATCGGCAGTTGTTATGGTTCAGTTAGATGTACTGGTACGGGAGAGACAGAAAGTGGTCTTAGCTTTGAATGAATGGACATCTGATAGTCCATCCGTCTATCTATTTGATCGTCCGCCTTTGCCCAGCGATGTCTCTAATATTGAGTTTCCTGTTACGAATATTAAAGCTGGGGAGTATCTGGTGCGGATACGAATTGATGGTGCTGAGAGTAAATTAGGTGTGGATGATGATCCTGATAGTCCGACTTACAATTGGTACGATAGTCCCAGAGTCACAATTGCATAAGAGCATATTTGAGAGGTTTTGCATTAGCACCTAATTCTGTAAATAAAAAAGAAGGTTCGCTGAGCGAACCTTCTTTTTTATTTACAGAATTAGGTGCTAATGCAAAACCTCTCAAATATGCTCTTATGCAATTGTGACTATGGGACTATCGTCCCAATTGTAAGTCGG
>JBJTVM010000695.1:0-4980 GCA_046081205.1 Pseudanabaena sp.
GCGCGAAACCTTGGCTCGGTGGCAAGGGTAATGAAAAATTTTGGTTTGGCAGAATTATGGTTAGTAAATCCGCAATGCGATCACCTTGGCGAAGAGGCGAGACATATGGCAGTCCATGCATCAGAAATTTTAGAAAATGCAATGATTGTGGATAATTTGCCAGCCGCTTTAGTTGGTTGTCATCGAGCGATCGCCACCGCAGGTCGCATTGATCAGGGCGAGATGAAAGTTACTGATCCCCAAAAAGGTTTGAATTGGTTAATGCAAGCGGAAAACAGTGCGATCGTCTTTGGCGCAGAGGATCGGGGATTAAGTAATGATGAGATTCAACATTGCCAACAAGTGATGCGAATTCCCGTCAACCCAGACTACCCCTCCCTAAATTTGGCTCAGGCGGTGGGTGTTTGTTGCTATCAATGGCAACTGTTGCAAATAAATCCCCAATGTCACGAAAATTTGACTAGCCAAATTGCTCAAGATTTGATAGAGTCAGCACCCATAGACCTTGCTACCCGCGCAGACATAGAAGCTTGTTACCAGCAACTTGAAGCAGTATTGCTAAAGATCGGCTATGTTTATCCACATACTGCCGCTCATCGATTGCGAAAGTTTCGGCACATCTTTGATCGCGCAAATCTGAGTCCATCGGAAGTTGCCATGCTGCGGGGGGTTTTACGCCAAGTTAATTGGGCTACGGCTCAGCTTGATTAATAACTACTCGCGTTACACGCGATTAGTTAATCAGTTAGTAGAGACATTTTTGTATCGGAGTTATAAATAGCAGTGGAACCCAGAAACTTTTCATCGCCTGACGCTACCGAAAAAAGTCGAGAAGCGCGTTTAAATAAGCTGCGCGAACGTCGCGCCAAGGCTGTGACAAGCAACAGTGACTCTGTTCTTCGCCCGATTAGTTCTGAAGTGCCGCCTCGTCTGGGACGATCGCCTGAATCAAATCGATCCCCGGAGCCCATCATCGACAATCGATTTAGCAGTCGTTCGGATCGCCGTTCTGATGGACGGACCTTGGAGAATAAATTCAAGCCATTACCCAACCGTCAAGGTTTTGTCGAGGCTCGTAGCGATCAACGCTTTGACAATAGAAGCGAGTTTAGACCGCGCAAAAAAAACAATGGGAGCAATCGGACAAGCCCAAAGTCGCCTATCAAGTCGTTGGGTTGGCAAGTAATAAGATTGGCGATCGCAGGTATTGGTTTGAGTGTAATTGCTGGCACAGCTATCTCTTTCTGGCAAAACCAGCAATCTATTGCTGCAAAAATCGGTGCTACGGAAATGGTTGCCAAGGAAGAGGCAAATAAATCTCAAGATATTCCCCCCCTTGAACTTAAAACTGAGGCAGTTCCTTTGCTAAGCAAGATCAAGGATTTGGCTGCTAAAGAGAAAGATCTTGCCATGCAAATGATGGTGGTCGATCTTGATTCTGGAGCTTATGTGCAAATTGGGGCAAATCAGCCCATCGCTGCGGCAAGTACAATTAAATCCCCAATTTTAGTTGCTTTTTTTCAGGATGTGGATGCAGGCAAAATAAAGCTTGATGAGCCGCTAGAGATAACTGCTGATGTTAAGGTCGGCGAAGCGGGTGATTTTCAGCTTTTACCAACGGGCACAAAAATTTCGGCATTAGAAACAGCAACCCAAATGATTGTGATCAGCGATAACACTGCTACTAACATGATCATTAAGCGTCTCGGTGGGATTACAGCACTGAATCAACGCTTCAAATCTTGGGGTTTAAGTAATATGGTCATCAAGAATCAACTACCCGATCTTGAAGGTACGAATACAATTAGTACTCAAGATATGGTGACGTTATTTGCGATGATTGATAAAGGGAAATTGATTGAGCCACGTAGTCGAGATCGCTTTATGGATATCATGAGCCGTCCAGTGACTAAAACACTTTTGCCTAAAGGGCTTGGTGAAGAGGCAAGAATTATCCATAAAACGGGAGATATCGGTTTAGCAGTTGGCGATGCTGGAATTGTTGATATGCCAAACGGCAAACGCTATGCGATCGCGGTAATGGTTAAGCGTCCTGATAATGATCAACGCGCCAATGAGTTAATCCGCCAAATCTCACGGACAACTTACGACTATTTTCTCAATGGTGGTAGTTTACCTGCTAGTAATTCTAGTCCTACTAATCCCAATGCTCCATCTTCTCAAGGGGCTAATGATTTGACAAATTCCCCAACTCCAAATAATGGTGGTAGTGGGACTAGCATTATTGAAAACATTAATTTGCCCTTACCAAATGCAACTCCGAATGTGACGCCATCACCAAACCCCAACTCATCTCCTAGTCTTATCAATCCGCCCGAAGTTACTCGTCAAACCCCATAAAAAAAGCCACGCAAAGCGTGGCTTTTTTTATAGTTTTTATGAGAGCGCAAAGCGCTTTCATAAAAAACAATGAGTGATCCCTCTTTTATGTTTTTTTGCGATAGCGCAAAGTTCCTTCATAAAAACAATGAGTGATCCCTCTTTTATGTTTTTTATGAGAGCGCAAAGCGCCTTCATAAAAACAATGAGTGATCCCTCTTTTATGTTTTTTATGAGAGCGCAAAGCTTCATAAAAAACAATGAGTGATCCTTTTTTTATGTTTGTGTGAGAGAGCAAAGTGCTCTCTCACACAAACTATGAGTGATCCCTTGGTTGAGAGATGTCGGCGGCTTTTGGCTCAGAGAAAGGTGAAGTGCGATCGCTACTAATGCGGTTATGGGGTAAAGGCTGGTCGGCGATCGCCGCTACGATATTTGCTGCCATAATTTCGCGAGGTAGCACACCTGTAGCATCCCCGATCGCCTGATTAGCGCGATCTAAAAAAATAAACCGAGGAATCCCGTCAACCCGATATTTAGTCACCTCTGGCAACCACTTAGTATTGTCTACATTGAGCATCACAAAATTCATGCGATCGCTATATTCTTTTTCCAGTGATAAATTATCTGCTGCCATTGACTGACAACTGGTACACCAATCTGCATAAAACTCAATTGTAGTTGGCTTCCCATTGGCTAAAGCCTCATCAATGGGCATAGCTGCTGCTGCTACTGCATCCAGTGATGTGCTGTTTTGTTGCGACTGAAACCCGAAAAATAGAGCTGTCGTTAACAGGATGGCAGCGATCGCCACTAATAAATTTCGCAACTGATTAGAAGTGGTTGGTGTGGGGTTGGTTGGTTGCTCTGAATTCATGACAATAACTTACGAAAATAACTATTCCCATTATGCCGAGCAAGGATTGTCTTATGCTAAAGCAATTCTAAATGAGTTATGAGTGGGTTATCTACGGGTAAACCTCTCTTAATTTAGCGTGAATTCATAGCCATTTGCGCCGCGCTTTGCGCGGCACAAATGGCGCAAAATGGTAAAAATCGCAGAGCGATTTTTACCATTTTGCGCGTTCGTCGAGTTGACGTTAATTTAAAACTGAAATTACGCAATCAACCATGAGTAATTCCGAAAGTTCCTTTGATGCGTCCCAATATGACCTCACCCGAGCTAAATTAACTTTTAGTGAAAAATTAGCCTATGGTGCAGGCGATCTTGGCACTTCGATCACCACTAATCTGCTCTCATTTTTTCTATTATTCTTTTTTACCAATGTCGCAGGACTCGATCCTGCCCTCGCAGGAGTAGTTTTATTAATTGGCAAAATCTTTGATGCCGTCAATGACCCGCTTGTTGGTGTGCTTAGCGATCGCACCAAATCAAAAATGGGAAGGCGACTACCTTGGATGATCTATGCGGCGATTCCTTTTGGGCTGTCATTTTTCGCCCAATGGTTAGTGCCTAGCACCGATAAGATGGTTCTTTTTTGGTATTACGTGATCGTGGGAATTGTGTTTAATCTCTTTTTTACAGCCGTTAACCTTCCCTATACTGCACTCACACCTGAAATTACCCAAGATTATAACGAACGTACTAGCCTTAACACCTTCCGTTTTACCTTCTCCATCGGTGGCAGCATCCTCTCTTTATTTATTGCCCAATTAATTTTTGCTTTTTTTAAAGATCCTGCGCGACAGGCTGATAGCTGTAATACAGGCGGAATGCAATATATAGTGCTGGGCGCAGTCTGTGCAATTATTTCTAGTATCTCGATTTATTGGTGTGTCTGGGGAATTAAAAGAAGGGCGATCGCCAGCGATCGGCATCGACTTCACAATGAATCCGTTGATACTGCTGCCGAAGAGATGAGTTTTTTTGAGCAGTTAAAAGTTGTTTTTAGCAATCGCCCATTTCTGTTTGTGATTGGTATTTATTTTTGTTCATGGCTAGCCTTACAAATCACGGCTTCGATCATTCCCTATTTTGTGGTGAATTGGATGAAGATGCAGGAAAGTGATTTTATTCTTGTGACGATCGCTGTCCAAGGTACGGCGCTAGTCATGCTATCGGTATGGAGTGGTATCAGTAAAAGATTTGGTAAAAAAGCAGCTTACTTCATGGGGTCAGGTATTTGGATTATTGCCCAAGCAGGATTATTTTTCTTGCAAGAAGGACAAGTGGTGCTGCTCTATATATTGGCAATTATGGCTGGTGCTGGTGTTTCCACTGCTTATCTGATCCCTTGGTCAATGATTCCTGATGTTACTGATCTTGACGAGTTAGAGACTGGAAAACGCCGTGAAGGGCTTTTCTATGCGTTCATGGTGCTATTGCAAAAGTTTGGGCTAGCGGCTGGTTTGTTTTTGCTTGGGCTAGGTTTGTCATGGGCTAAATTTCAAGAGAGTGTACCTTGTAAGCCCTTGCCAACTCAACCTGATTCAGCACTATTTGCAATTCGCCTAGCGATCGGTCCTTTGCCGACGATCGCTCTTGTGATTGGTTTAGGTTTGGCATATTTTTATCCGATCACTCGAGAGGTGCATACAGAGATTTTGATGCGCCTATCAGAAAGAAGAAGAGAGCAAAGCTCATAAACAAAAAAGCACCCATCGGGTGCTTTTTGTTTA
>JBJTVM010000696.1:0-3294 GCA_046081205.1 Pseudanabaena sp.
AATAAATCCCATAGTGTTGCTTATGGATATGTAACCTATCAGACTGCATATCTTAAAGCAAACTATCCCGTTGAATACATGGCGGCTTTGTTGTCTTCGGTCAGTGGTGATCAGGACAAAGTTCAGCGATATATTGCTAACTGTCGGAGTATGGGCATTCCTGTTGTCCCACCTGATGTAAATAGTTCAGGTGAAGACTTTACTCCTAGTGGACATCAGATTCTATTTGGCTTAGCGGCAATTAAAAATCTTGGGGCGGGACCAATCGCTTCAATTTTGCAGGCTCGTCAAGATGGGGCTTTTACTTCTTTAGCAGATTTATGTAGTCGCCTCGATTCGCGATCGCTAAACAAAAAAGCCTTAGAAGCATTAATTCAAACTGGGGCGTTAGATTTACTAGAGCCAAATCGTCATCAGTTGATGAATGATCTGGATATCACCATGGAATGGGCTTCGCGACGCGCCAAAGAGCAAGCGTCTGGACAAGGAAATATTTTTGACTTTTTTGGTGAAAGTAGCCAGACTAAAGCCTTTGATACTGCGCCAACCACAACTCGCGTTCAAGACTATTCATCCCAAGAAAAGCTGAAGATGGAAAAGGAATTGTTAGGTTTCTATATTTCCGATCATCCTCTTAGTGTAGTTAGCCGTTCCGCAAAATTAATGGCTCCAATTAATCTTTGTGATATTCCCGATTCATCAGAAACCAAAATAGTGACGGCGATCGCCTTAATTTTGGACATCAAAGAAGTTGTCACTAAAAAAGGCGATCGCATGGCTATTTTGCAGCTAGAAGATCTAACGGGCAGCACTGAAGCCGTCGTTTTCCCAAAAACCTTTGATAAAGTGAAGCATCTGCTCGAAAAAGATAGACGTTTAATGGTCTGGGGAAAGATTGATCGGCGTGATGAGCAGACCCAATTAGTTGTTGACAATATGCAGCCAATTGAGTCCGTGAGGATGGTGCGGGTTGAACTTACTCGCGAACAGGCAAGCGATCGTCAAGTCTTACAACAACTTAAAACCGCCTTAAATCCTAATCCTAATTATGGTAATTCCAATCAAGGTCATTTTAGCTATGGCAATTCTGGCTATGGCAGAAATGAATCAGATAATGCTGGCAAAATCCCTGTAATTGCGGCGATCGAATATATGCCAAAGTTAGTACGTCTAGGCAATCAGTTTTGGGTTGAAGATGAAGAAACTGCTGTTAAAGCTCTACAACAAGCGGGCTTTAAAGCAACCTACGATGTATTAGTAACTGAAAATTTAACGTCAGTTCGACGAAAGCGCACAATGTGAGGAATCGCTAAGCGATTCCTACCATGGTGCGCCATTTGCGCCGCGCTTCGCGCGGCGCAAATGGCTAATCGAATTCACGTTAAAATTTACAACGCTTAGTACTCAAACCTGAAAAAAGAGATTTTTGGGATTAGACATAGCTATTTGTAGCTTGCGAAGCAAGCTGCAAATGGCTACCTTGAACTCACATTAAGTTATCCTGCGCCTAGGCACTTAACTTTTTCTGGTTTATCTTGCTATATGATCGATGATGCTAGTCATATAGCAAATGTGACGATCGCACTCACCATTTCACAGCAAGCATGAAGTATCAAGCCCGTATATTTGTTACCCTACGCCCCTCCGTTCTCGACCCCGCAGGTACTGCTGTTCAGTCTGCACTCAAACAAATGGACTATCACGTTGACTCAGTCCGCATTGGCAAGTATGTCGAAATCATCCTAGATGCGTTAGATGAGGCAGAAGCCTCTCAAAAGCTCAATGAAACTTGTGATAAGCTTTTGGCAAATCCAGTGATTGAGAATTATCGCTTTGAGCTAGCTGTCATTGAGGAGCCCAAATCATGAAATTTGGCATCCTTGTCTTTCCTGGTTCCAACTGCGATCGCGATGTTGCTAGTGTTACCAGTGGTATTTTGAAACAGCCTACAAGACTAATCTGGCATACAGATACCGATATTAGTGATTGTGACGTGATCGTTGTCCCTGGGGGATTTAGCTATGGTGATTATTTGCGCTGTGGGGCGATCGCGAGATTTGCACCTGTAATGAGATCTCTACAAGAACATGCGACGAAAGGCAAGTATATACTCGGTATCTGTAACGGATTTCAGATCTTAACCGAGTCTGGATTATTACAAGGAGCTTTAGTTCGCAATCGAGATTTGCATTTTATCTGCGATCGCGCTCCCCTAAGAGTTGAACGCGACGATTTAGCCTTCACTCAGAAATACCAAAAACAGCAAGTTATTACCTTACCGATTGCCCATGGAGAAGGCTGTTACTTTGCGGATGCCGATATCCTCAAAGAGCTTGAGGATAACAATCAGGTTGTTTTCCGCTACTGTGATGCGATCGGTAATATTAATGACGAGGCAAACCCTAATGGCTCACTGGAAAACATAGCAGGAATTTGCAACAAACAAGGTAATGTCATTGGAATGATGCCACATCCAGAACGTGCCGCCGAAAGCATTCTGGGCGGTACGGATGGAAAGGCTCTATTTGAAGGATTAGTTGAGAGTTTATTAGTCAATGCCTAGCCTTTACCTAATTCGGCATGGCATTGCCGAAGAGCGCGGAAGTTACGAAGATGATAGGCAACGTCCTCTAACTGATGAAGGACGCAAAAAATCTAAGCAGGTTGCCAAACGTCTTTATGACTTAGGTTTGCGTTTTGACCTATTGCAAACTAGTCCTCTAGTTCGCGCTCAACAGACCTCTGATATCTTTGCTAATGTTTTTGAAGGATGTCCTGTACAGCAATTATCCGAACTTGCTCCTGAAGGAAGTTTTGAAGATTGGCTCAAAAGGGTAGTAGCTTGGCTCGCTCAACATCCACAACCTACCAGAGCTTCTTTGGGAATTATTGGACATGAGCCTGATCTCACTACTTGGGCAGAAATGTTGATTTGGGGAGAATCTAAAGGCGCATTAGTTTTAAAAAAAGCTGGAATTATTGGGTTAGTGCTGCCTGAAACACAACCTTGGACTAGTAATGGAGTTCTATTTCTATCCATTCCACCCAAGTTGCTAATTTAACGTCAGTTCGACGAAAGCGAAAAACGGTAAGAACCGCTAAGCGGTTCTTACCGTTTTTCGCTATTTGGGGCGTGTTTCGCACGCCCCAAATGGCTATAGCAAAAAAAGAGTTAGCTAGTACAAACTAAAACCCAAGAATTGACTGGCGGCGCTTCGCGCCGCCAATCAATTCTTGGGTTTTATGTCCTAAGCAAAACTTGCTTTGCTACATAAGCAGTAGTATGCAGTGAAG
>JBJTVM010000697.1:0-1243 GCA_046081205.1 Pseudanabaena sp.
TCCTGACTTGGCTTGCTATAGCTATAATTCACAAAAGTGTCGTCACACTTTTGTGAATTAAAAACAAATCCAGTAAGGGTTTTAAAATCTAAAAATGGTACTACCATTTTTAGATTTGGTATTATTTGTGCTGAGCGGGACATTATAAAGATATTGGCAACATCCATGACTCCTGATTTAGGCTGGCAACCAGACCCATCTGAACATAGCTCCCCCTCCAATCCTCAGGTATTAATAGAGCAATTGCGTTATTACAAGTGCTTGCTTGACGATTTGTTATCAGTATCTTTATCTTTGTCTGGAATCCATAGCCCAAGAGATTTTTTAGAGTCAGTATTAGCGAAAACTCGGACAATGACAGCAAGTGATGCAGGCAGTATTTATTTAATTGATCGCTCAGCCCCAGTCCACACAGTTTGCTTTGAAGTTGCTCAAAATGATTCCCAACCAGATCGATCACTAGTTAACTTTGCCGTGCCACTCAACCAAGATAGTATCGTTGGGTATGTTGCCATGACAGGTGAAACTCTTAATTTATCTGATGTGCATGATCTCCCTGATGATGCTATATTCCGACATCACAAGACCTTTGATCGCGATATTGAGTATCACACACGTTCAGTTTTAGCTGTTCCCATGTTTGATTCGCAAGACAGAACGATCGGTGTTTTTCAGTTAATAAATCGTAAGGTTCAAGATATTTCAATTACATCAGATAATATCCGAGAAATCACCCTCGCCTATTCAGCTTTAGATGAGAAATTATTAAAGGCGATCGCTTCTCAAATATCTCTATACATTGAGCGATCGCAACTTTTAGGGCAAATATTTCCCACCTAAAAGCTCTAGAAAAATTCCAGTTTTTGTGAACAACCTAAGAAGAGAAGAGCGGTACTTCGTGTCACTCTTCTTTTCTTAGGCAAGATTGATGCTTCGTGAATAGTTAGAGTGGAAATGCCTACCTCACTAATTAAGATAGCTGTTGCCATTGATTTAACGTGAGTTTGACAAAATCAAAAAACGTTAAGCATCGCTAAGCGAAGCTTAACGTTTTTCGCCATTTGCGGCGTGCTTCGCAAACCGCAAATGGCTAGATCGAACTCAGGGCAACCGCACACGTTTCTGAATATTTTGGTGTAGTTCATTTTTAGGATCGAGATTGCTTGATCCTAGAATTCTGCGATCACAAGTTTCACAATAAATACACAATTGACGGTTTTTGAAAGAACTTCCTATTTTGTAT
>JBJTVM010000698.1:0-4399 GCA_046081205.1 Pseudanabaena sp.
GCCAGAGAAAGCAGTTTCACCAATTACATAGAGCAATATTGCGAGTGGCACTTGCAATAGGAGAAAGTAAACATCTAAAAAATTGTAGTAAGGATCATTAGCAAGATCAGGCGCAAACTTAGAGTAGTTTGAACGCTTAAAATGCTCAGGCTTGGAGTACATAATCCACATCATGTGGCTCCACCAAAAACCTTTATTTGCTGAGTAGGGATCTTTTTGATTGTCTTCTGTAAAACCGTGATGCTGACGATGTCCGCCCACCCAAAATATAGGACCGCCTTGCAGAGCCAATGCTCCAATTGTGGCAATGATATATTCCAACCACTGAGGCACTTGAAAGCTACGATGGCTAAGTAAGCGATGATATCCTAAGGTGATGCCGATGCTGCCAAATAACCAATGCAAGAAGACTGTAAGGATTACAGCTTGCCATGAGAAGTAAAAAGGCGCAGCTAGGGCAGCGAGGTGAAAAGCACTGAAGAAGGCAACATTTGTCCAGTTCAGGCTTTTTTCTTTTGAGATGGCTTCAGTAGTGGCGGTCATGAAATAATAACTTAAGGGGTGGTGAGGAGATGCAAGTATCACTTACAGTTATGCTAAGTCTAACTTTTTGTTAAGTAATAATGCAAGCATCACTTGCAAATCATCCAAATGGTACATGCGCTCATGTCTGTATCTCGAATTCCTACTCGTCAACGTATAGTTAACACAGCTCTAGAGTTGTTTGCTAGCCAAGGAATCACCGAGACAACTACTCGCCAAATTGCTGACTTTGCTCAGGTTAATGAAGTAACTTTATTTCGCCATTTTGGAAATAAACATGGGTTATTGCTAGCCGTATTGCAAGAATGTCTGCAAAAATATTTGGTGTTGGCGCAAGTGGGAGAGTCGCTCATGGTGTCAGATATCTCTAGTCAGAGTGATTTGCGGAGATTTCTCAAATATTACATTCAGAGTTCTTTGCGGGCGCTCGAAAGTGTGCCTGAGTTGGTGCGATCGCTTGTTGGGGAGGCAGGACAATATCCCCTAGAGAGTCGTCAAGCACTCGCTCAAGGCATTAATCAAGTCAATCAGACGATTGCTACAGCCATCCATGATGTTTTGATTAATTCGCGTTTGCAATATTCTTTGCCACCAATTAAGCTGGCTAACTTGTTAAATACTTGTATTTTGGGTTACGCCATGATCACTTTAACCAGTGACGTACAAGCCATCTGGAGTGATCGCGATGAGTTTGTGAGTACATTGGTGGATATGTTTGTTCAAGAAGTTATCCCCATTTCTCAAGCTAAACCAATTATGGATATCCCTGCGGAGATTGTCCGCGAAATCCTATTGCAAGCGAAGAAATGTGGGGCAAAGGACTACGCGATCGCTTATCTATTGTTTGGAGCAGGGATTACCGCACTTGATATTACTCGCTTGGGGCTCATGGACTATCAGCATCATGCTAATCATGGAATTTTAAGAACCAAAGATACTTCTAGTAACGAAAGATCTGTACCTCTCAATCAAAAAATTCTCGGTCACCGTTATGGCTCAGCAACTAATAATCCCCTCAGTGCCTATCTCAAAACTCGTAAAAATGATCTTAAGCATGATCTAAAGGATCGTTCAAATGATCTCAAAGAATTACAAAATAGTGACAAGATTGAGTGTTTGTTTTTCAGTAGCGATCGCCAACCCTTGTCATTAGAAGAAATCGAACAAATGTGGGATTGTTGGACACGCCCCTATCGCAATCTCGATGGCTCATCCTTAACTATTGATCAAGCCCGTCATACTTGGTGTATCGAAATGTTATCTCGTGGCATTGATGTTGATAGCTTTAGCATCATTAGCGGCATCAAGCCTAAAGAATTGCAAGCTTATCAAATCCGCCTTAATCAAAAGTTAGCAATCGATAAAGCGATCGCCCTTGATTCTTAAAAGAAAAAACGCCCCAAAGAGTTGTTTTTTCTTTTTTAGCTATTTTCACCAAGTTAATAAACTTAGTGTATAATTCGGGCGTTTAATGTACTTAAAAAACTGAGTGCATTGTATCAAACGTCCTTAGTGCATCAGATACGGAGCATCTTTGATTTGAGAGGCAAACAGGTTGGTATTATCGGAGTTCAGATCGGCATTTTCAATTGAAGTTTTGGGTAGAAAAGTAAAGTGAGAGTTCCCCTAGACTGTTACCGAATTCTTGGTCTAACACACCTGTCAGGGCTAGATAAAATTCATCAAGCCCATCGTGATCGCCTGCTCTCTATGCCAAGGCGTGAATATTCTGATGCGGCGATCGCCTCTCGCAAGCGCATTATTGATAAAGCTTATGAAACTCTGACTGAACGCGCAATTCCCAGTGAAGCAAGTGATGTATTAGATGCTGAAAGTGATCGCCCAGTTTTAACATTGCCGCCTCAGATTGAAGCTGACGAAAAAGACTTTGCAGGGCTATTACTGATTTTGTACGAACTCGGTGAATCTGATAAGGTTTTATCCCTCGCTAAACCCTACT
The DNA here is from genome assembly GCA_046081205.1 of Pseudanabaena sp. GTDB lineage: Bacteria > Cyanobacteriota > Cyanobacteriia > Pseudanabaenales > Pseudanabaenaceae > Pseudanabaena. The sequence continues at coordinate 2,504 of JBJTVM010000698.1, forward strand.
ATGACCCTGAAGAAGCTGAGCACCAGTCAGCAAGAATTTCTCCCCATGATCCAGATCTTTTGCTATCTGTATCTTTGTCATATCTAGATCTTGGTCGTGAATATTGGAAACAGGGGCAATATGAGACTGCTGCCTCGTCCCTAGAATCTGCCCAAGAAATTTTATTGCGAGAAGGATTATTTCTGAGTATTCGCAGTGAAATCCAAGCCGATCTCTTCCGTCTGCGCCCCTATCGCATCCTCGAATTGTTAGCATCACCCGACAACCACACCAACGAACATCGCAAAGGTATGTCGCTTTTGCAAGAGATGCTTGATGCGCGTCGCGGCATTGATGGATCGGGTAATGACTATTCTAGCCTCGGTATTGATGACTTTTTGCGGTTTATCCAGCAACTACGCAGCTACATGACAGCGATTGAGCAGCAGACCCTATTTGAGGATGAAGCGCGTCGTCCATCTTCTGTCGCAACCTACCTTGCTGTATATGCCTTAATTGCCCGTGGATTTTCTCAGCGTCAGCCAGCTTTGATCCGTCGTGCTAAGGGGCTGCTAGTCAAGCTTAGTGCTAAGCAAGATATTTATCTGGAAAAAGCGGTATGTGCTTTATTGTTGGGGCAAACTGAAGAGGCTAGTGCGGCGATCGATCAGAGTGCCGAAGAGGAGCAAATTGCCTTTATCCGTCAGAATTCTGAAGGTGCGCCCGATCTTTTGCCTGGGCTATGTCTTTATAGCGAACGCTGGCTCCAAGAAGAGGTCTATCCACATTTCCGCGATCTGATGAGTCAAATCGTCTCGCTTAAGGATTATTTTGCGGATGAACAAGTGCAAGCATACCTAGAAGAATTGCCGAATACGGGTGCAATGTCATCAGAATGGACTTCGCCTGTGGGCGGCGATCGCTTAGCGGCAATGTCTTCTCTTGATGATTCGTCAACTGTAAATCGTGATTTTGAGCTAAATCCCGCAAAAAGCGCTGTTGCCGAACCAAAACTTTCTAACTATGCCCCTGAAACGCCGAATCGTTTCCAGCGATCGGCGACCCCAGTAATTGAGCGACCTGCCTATGTCAATACCAGCAGTACTGATAATGTATCGCGAGCTCAGTCTAAATCGCGGCGCACTAGCAACCTCCCACCTACCAAAAACGTTAATGAGCCAGTCAAGGAAATCAAACGCCCATCTCAAGGTCAGACAGGTCAAGCATCTCCACCAAAGCGTAAGTTTAATGTTGGCCGTTTAGTCACGGTAATTGTCGTGGCGATCGCCTTGTTGGCTGGCTGTATTAGTTTGGTTGTTTGGGCCGTCAGAGCTTTAAGTGGCTCAGCTCAACCACAACCTGTGACCCTAGAGAAACCAATCACCAATCTAGTCCAATCTATTAAAGAAAATAATGTTGCACTAGCTGCTCAAACAGGGACTATAGACAAAGAAACTGCTACCAAACTCATCGAAACATGGCAAGCAACTAAATCAAAAGCTTTGGGCAAAGACTATGAAGACAATCTTTTAGAAGAAATTTTAGTTGATCCTGCCCTTAGTGACTGGAAAGGACGGGCTAAAGAACTGAAATCTAGCAACTCTTATTTGCAGTATCAAACCAAATCCAGTGAAGTTGATAGTGTTACCCCCGATGGTGATAGCAAAGCCAAAGTAATCGCTAAAATATCAGAGTCAAGAAATTATTTTTATAATGGCACACTTGATCGCAATGCATCAAAAGATAATGATAGTTACACTGTGGAATATGATTTAGTGAAAAAAGATAATAGATGGCTAATTAGAGAAATGTTGGTCTTTTAAAAATCTTTGCTCTCTTTTTGCTTTAGAGCTATTAGGATTCTGCTAGTTTAACGTTAGTTCGACGAAAGCGAAAGATGGTAAGAATCGCTGAGCG
>JBJTVM010000699.1:0-3266 GCA_046081205.1 Pseudanabaena sp.
CGCTAAAACAAAGGCGGATTAATCCGCCTTTGTTAATCAAACTACTAATACCAATTCACAAAAGTGTGGCAACACTTCTGTGAGTTAAAAAAAGATTTTTGAAAGCGGCGCTTCGCGCCGCTCTCAAAAATCTTTTTTTCTAATTTAGCGCAAAGCACTGTAGTTTGATTAATTGTTGGCTACTAGTACGGTAGCAGTGATTGGGACAATACCAACTTCATCGCTATTGAGGGCGATCGCGGCAGCATGGGACAAATCAAGATTGCGATCGCCAAAGTAAGGCCCGCGATCATTGATTCTCACCACTATGGACTTCCCATTTTGCTGATTAGTAACTTTGAGATATGTGTCAAAGGGCAAACTAGGATGTGCCGCTGTAAAATCTTGCTGCTCAAACTGTTCACCAGAAGCAGTCTGCCGACCTTGAAAGTAAGGCCCATACCAAGAAGCAATGCCACTAATTTGTTCACCTGTAGCAGCTAACTGATGCATTTGCTTTTGAGCTTCTACTAAAGCCATCGGCTCTACACCTGCGCTAACCCGTAAGTTATTAATCCATTGAGCCAGTTTTAATGAAGGGTTAACAGACTCTGATTTGGAAATTTTAAATAAGGTTACATTTTTATATTTACCAATATATTCGTCATTAGTTGCCAATGGTTCTAAATAACGGGGATCAAAGTCTGGCGCATTCATCATAATTGAAAGCTGAGCCGCTGATATCACAGCGTTGGGTAAATCTTTGACCAAAAATATTGGCTGATTATTCACCATGATCATCCATTCATTGTTAGAATTTTGTCGAAATTCAATCACATATTTTGGTTGAATAGCTGCCAATAAATTGTTACTAACATAAGCCTTACTTTGGCGATTTATCAGGGGGTTGTAACTAGTTGATTGGTTATAATTTTCATTTGCAATCGTTGAGGAAGATGTGCTAGAGATAAGCGATATCAAGGGAATCGCCCAAAGAGCAGATGATATAGACATATGTTTTAAGGGTTAAGCAACAAAGATGTTTTTAAGCAGTTGTTAAAAATAAGGGTTGTAAAATGTGCTAGGTATGTGGGAATAAAGCAATAAGTGGATTGTTAAAATAAATAGAATTAGAATTAAAGAGATTTAAATATATAAGGCTTACAATTAATTAAGTTTAACGACCGCTTTTAAACTACGATATTCGCGGGGATCATAAATCATCCTTACGAAAGAGATAAAACCATTTGTGTCCAATTTGATTAAAAAATTCAGTTAAAATTTTGCTGTATATCGCTCTATGTAGGGTATTGACTTGATTATTAATAAGATTTGCGGTCGCGACTTACGAAATATATAAAAATTTCAAGAAGTTTGTAATTCGTTAATTTATCGCTTTTTAGTATTACTCCGCCGTAATTTAAAAAAGTGTTTTTACTTTGATTGCGTGTTCTTAGAGGAGATGTTCAGTCATTTGCACCCGCTTCGCACAGCGCAAATGGCGCAAAATGGTAAAAATCGCTCTGCAATTTTTTACCATTTTGCGCCTTCGTCGAACTGACGTTAAAAAAGCACCATAAATCTCAAGTCAAGCAATTTTGCTGATGTTTGCTGAATTTTTTATCGCTAGTGTATTGAAATGTCTCGGATAATTCCTCTATAGCGTGGATTGCTAATTAAAACTTGGCGATGCCCGCTATTTTTATTTTTTGCGTCATAAAGCAATGTCAGTTCGACGAAATCGAAAAACGGGAAGAATTTTTCCCCATTTGCAGCGTGCAAAGCACGCTGCAAATGGGGATATTGAACTCACGGAAAAAATAGGAAAAAATGTCGTGGCACAGCTTTACTGTTCCACGACATTTTTTTCCTTACATCTTAAGAATATACAGAACCGTTGGGCATTGTTGCCCCAGTGAAATTGACATTTGTCAGTTTGACCATGAGCTTTTCTCCAAAGCCAACTTTTGCCCCGCTTAAATCTGCACCGCGCAAGTCTGCGCCACTTAAATCAGCGCCAATTAAATTAGCCCCGCGTAAATCTGCATTTTGTAAATTGGCTTGAAATAGATTGGCGCGAAATAAATTCGCACCCTGTAGGTTGGCTCCTTGAAAATTAACACGATGTAAGAAAGCATCGCTCAAGTCGGCATTACTCAGATTGGCATAGCTAAGATTTCGTCCCTCAAGATACTTTTCACGAAGATTAGCACCTCTAAGATCAGCGCCAGTTAGATCTGACTTTGGCGGCTTTGGCGATGGTTGAGTAGATTGTTGTGATGCATAGTACTCAGAAGGACGGTGGTTTTGCTTACTGGAATGCTGATGTGCTTGAGTGGATTGATAGGTTTGGTAAGTGTGAGATTGATATGAAGAATAACGCTCTGAAGAGCGTTCGGAAGTTTTTTGTTGAGCTTGAGATGCACTTTGATGTGTGCTTTGGTATTGGCTTTGGTATCTAGTTTGATGTTGGTAATATTGCCGTGTTTGGCTTGAAGCTTGATAGGAAGTCTTTTGAGAATATTTAGCTTGTGAGGAGGTGGCTTTCTGCTCAACTGCTTTGCGTAAGCTGTCCCTTGCGTGATTAATCTCTTTCAGTTTTTCTTGGGCTTGTAGCTGCTGTTGTATATTTTCCCTAGGAATGCGATCGGGATGCCATTGCAAAGCTAGGGCTTTATAAGCTTTATTGACATCATCTAAAGTCGCATTAGTTGTCAAGCCGAGAAGTTTATAGCATTGGTAGATTTCCATCAAGCCTCCGCAAGGTTACTGTCACTACACTGACTACAGCGCTTTGCGCTGGCTTAAAATCTAGAGGAAATTTTGAAAGTGGCGCTTCGCGCCGCTTTCAAAATTTCTTCTGTATTCTTTAAATCCTAAATAGGCTGTAGCTACTCTCAAATTTTATACCTATAGGATTAGGATAGGCTGTTAGCATTTGTTGATGCTACACCCAGAGGATGTTGAAAGCTAAAAGTGACATTGTCGTTTTTAGCTTTTGGATTAGTTGAATTAGTTTATGATGCCAATCGATCCCCAGTGTATCAAAACAACCAAGTCAAAACCCAATACGTAAATTTAATTAATTTTTTAAGATCCATCAGTAGCACTAAAAGTTTTGCTTAGGGCATAAAACCCAATTAAATAAACGTGAGTTCGACGGAGTAGACAACAGCAAAAGAAAAGCTGAGACTAGGTTTGAAGAAATAAAAGCCTCAGCAATATGGACAATATCGTATCGCACTTAGATATCACGCAAATCTTCTGTGAAGTGGATGATTTTTGTG
>JBJTVM010000700.1:0-7611 GCA_046081205.1 Pseudanabaena sp.
GGTTTTGATTTGTTCTAGCTATCTCTTTCGTTGCAATATCACAATTATCTAACTCTCGCATCACTTATTTTTTGGTCTCAGAATGCCAAAAACTGAGGTATAGCCATGTAGAAATGTTGTGCCTCCTACGGGACCAATTTCACCAGAGCAGAAAAAACCACTAAAGGGAATTAAACCAAGATGCTTTTGAAGAATCCCCGAGTCAAAGTTTGGTTTGTCATATAGTCTCTCGCCACGCCCCATGCAAGAAAACATTAAAGCTGCGGTAGGAGAAATATTAGGAGCCTCTAAACTCAACTGATTGGTGTAATTGATCAAAGCTTCTTCTAAATCCTCAGCCGAAGCTTTGCCATCGCGTAAATGTAGTTGGATTCTCTGCCCAGGACGCATTCGATCGCCAACGGCGATCGCCCCAGATCGAGGATCAACACCAATAATATTGCGGATCAAGAAATCGCCCTGTGATGGGTTTGCCTTAAACTCATTCATCACCACACCAATAAATAGTGAATGCTGAGCTAATTCGCGATCGCTTTGGTTTAAGTCACCCACAGTATCTTGCAACAAGCTCAAAGGCGGCTTACCCTCTAGTCCCAAAATTAGATTGCGCTCACATTCCGAAACCTGCAAAATCTTGCCAATAGGTCGGCAGCCCTGTGCAACAACAGGATCAATGGTCACATCGCCCCAAAGGGCTACACCTAACAAACCAGTACGATAAAGCTTGTATTTACCTGCTTCATGAAAGCAAAATAATGCATTTGCACCCATCCCACCACTACTTGCTAACCCCCCAACTTTAACGGCATTAGGGTAAGCAAAATCTAGCCCTTGAATTAAGTCATTGATCGGAAATGAAAACGGATCGCCAACCAATACAAAACTAGGTGAAAGTGCGGGGTCTACATCCGTTAAATTTTCCCAGCGATCAGGTGGACTATCAAGATCTGGTAAAAGATGGTCATCAAGGTGAAATACTTTTGCCTCAGCATTTGGTAAGTGCCCGACTAGCAAAGCGATCGCTGGTTTATCTTCAAACTCCTGACCATTACCGACAATTCCCCCACCAGAGCAGCCAATTAACTTTTGGATCGGCAATTTTTCTGCTAGCAAGGGTAACAAGCGTGGATAGTCACTAGCAAAAGCAGTGGAAACAAACAAGAAGCCTAAGTCAAGCGATCGATCACCAAGTAAAGCAAATATTTGCTGTGACAGATCCTGTACCGCAGCTTCCAAAGATATCTTGGTCGAAAGACTAGTAACCCATTTCATAGACCTAGCCCTACATCAACTTTACTTCCACACATTTCTTTATAAATTGCTTGCTAGGGTTTTAGGTGAACCCAAATGTTTAAGCTTAAGTATTTAAGCTTTTTTGTGCTTAATACTTAAGCATAGTATCTAAGCTTACCTTGGTGCGATCTATTTCCGACATTAAATGATTTAGGACTGCTATATAGCGTTTTTCAATCAAGCGAGGTATACAGGTTTGTTTCCCCGCCTTCGGCGGGGAAACAAACCTGTACTTCACTAGACTGATACAGGCTATATAGCAGTCCTAAATCATTTGTGGATTTTTGAGAGTTGTGGAAGCGCCCCCCTTCGTGGTGCACTTCCACAACTCATTTAGGACTGCAATATACAGAGTAAGGCTTGGTAAGTCGCTGAAATCACAGTAAAATAATTTCGGTAACTGCCCAAGGGGTAGGTTACCAAGTTTAAGTTATATATAGTTTACAAACTTTACAAATACGTTACCGATACATTTATTAAAGACAAATTAACGGAGAAAAAAACATGCAGGATGCAATTACCAGCCTGATCGGTTCTTATGATGCAACTGGTAAATACTTTGACCGCGATGCCATGGATACCCTCAAATCCTATTTTGCTACTGGCACAGCCCGCTTAGCTGCTTCTGCGGCAATCACAGCAAACGCTGCTTCACTTGTCCGTAGGGCTGGATCTCAGCTATTTGAAGAAGTCCCAGATTTAATCCGTCCAGGTGGTAACGCTTACACAACTCGTCGTTTTGCGGCTTGCTTGCGTGATTTAGATTATTATTTGCGCTATGCCTCCTATGCTCTAGTTGCAGGCAACAATGATGTTCTTGATGAAAGAGTATTACAAGGCTTGCGTGATACTTATAGCTCTTTGGGAGTCCCCATTGGACCAACTGTCCAAGGTATTCAGATCCTCAAGCAACTGGTTTTTGACTTAGTGGGTGAAAGTGCTGATTGGCTTGCAGCGCCCTTTGACTATATGACTCGCGAACTTAGTGAAAAGAACATCTAACCAACTAACTAAAAAAGGGCGCGATGCGCCCTTTTTTAGTTAGATATAATTCTTCAAAATGATTTAAGATTGTTAATAATCGAAACAAGCTCGATTTAGTCTAGGAGAGAATTTAAATATGGCTTTAGTACCAATGCGCCTGCTGCTCGATCATGCAGCTGAAAACGGATATGGCATCCCTGCATTTAATGTAAACAACATGGAGCAAATCCAGTCGATCATGCAGGCTGCTAATGAGACCAACAGCCCTGTGATCCTTCAAGCTTCTCGTGGCGCACGCAATTATGCAGGCGAAAATTTCTTACGTCACTTAATTTTGGCTGCTGCTGAAACTTATCCTCATCTCCCTATCGTGATGCACCAAGATCATGGTAATGCGCCTTCTACTTGCTACTCTGCAATCAAAAATGGCTTTACCAGTGTAATGATGGATGGATCACTGGAAGCTGATGCTAAAACTCCTGCCAGCTATGATTACAACGTTGCTGTAACTGCGGAAGTTGTAAAGGTTGCTCATGCGATCGGTGCTAGCGTTGAAGGTGAGCTAGGTTGTTTGGGGTCACTGGAAACTGGTAAGGGTGAAGCTGAAGATGGACATGGTTTTGAAGGAGCGTTAGACCATTCGCAACTTTTGACCGACCCCGATGAAGCTGCTGACTTCGTTGAGCGTACTCAAGTTGATGCTCTTGCAGTAGCGATCGGTACTAGTCACGGTGCTTATAAGTTTACTCGCAAGCCTACTGGTGAAATTCTTGCCATTAGCCGTATCGAAGAGATTCATAACCGCTTACCTAATACTCACCTTGTCATGCATGGGTCATCTTCAGTTCCTGAAGACTTGCTTGCTATGATTAATGAGTTTGGCGGTGCAATTCCTGAAACCTACGGTGTACCTGTTGAAGAAATTCAGAAGGGTATCAAGTGTGGTGTACGTAAGGTCAATATTGACACCGATTGCCGCCTTGCAATTACTGCTGCTGTACGTGAAGCAATGGCAAAGAATCCTAAAGAGTTTGATCCTCGCCACTTCCTCAAGCCATCGATCAAGTATATGCAAAAAGTATGTGCTGATCGCTATATCCAATTTGAAGCTGCTGGTCAAGCGAGCAAGATTAAGCAAGTTGGTCTTGATGAGTTTGCTGCTAAGTATGCTAAAGGTGAATTGACCCAAGTTAGCCGTCAAGCTGTTAAAGCTTAATATTGAAACCCAAAACAATCCTTGGGTGACAAACAGAGCTTTTTGACACAAAATGCAAAAATATAAGGGGCGCGCAATGCGCCCCTTATATTTTGATAGCATTGCTATACTTACAGTCGGTATTTAACCTACTTCTGCTCATGACTTCTTCTTTGTTTTCTATTACTGAACTAAATAAAACAAGTCCCAAAAAGCCAAAGCTTTTGGTCGTAGACGATGAGCAAGATAACCTTGATTTGCTATACCGTACCTTTCGCAGAGAGTTTACGGTGTTTCGAGCGGATAGTGGAATCAGGGCGTTAGAAATTCTGGAAAGTGAAGGGGAGATGGCTGCCATCATTCCTGATCAGCGGATGCCTGAAATGAATGGCACTGAGTTTCTCAGTCGCACTGTTTCCGAGTTTCCTGATACGATGCGGATCGTGCTGACAGGATATACAGATATAGCCGATCTGATCGATGCGATCAATTCTGGTCAAGTTCATAAATATATTACGAAGCCTTGGGAGCCAGACCAACTGAAGTCGGTTGTGTCACAGGCGACCCATATCTATGATTTGCTAAAGCAACGATCTGATGATTTAAGTAGATCGCAGGCTCAAAATGCTCTGCTGTCAGTAATTGTGGCGATCGCCCAAACATCGAACCAGATATCTGGATGTATGCTGCCTTTAGCTGATGCATTTTGGCAAAATTTTGGTGCAGATGGGGTGATCTTACAGTTGGTTGAGCAAAATACTTTGATCGATACTCAAGCGATATGTGTTGATGACTTTGGAGATTTAGCAACCGATCCTTTAGTGCAGGCGGCGATCGCTGAGAAAAAGTCGCAAATTTCTCTGTCTCCAAATCAGCAAGATGCTCCAGATCAACCATGCAAAACTAATTTAGCGATCGCGATTACTTTCCGTGAACAGATTTTGGCGATATTGGCAATGCGTTGGCGCAAGGCAAATGCTTTGAGTCCTGATGATGTTTTGGTAATTCAGAAATGTGCTGATGAACTAGCGCTTGCTCTAACTTGTATTCGTTATCATGAAAGATTTTGAAATTCTGCTGGCCTTAGCAATCTCAATTGCCGAGCAAGCCCATGCAGGACAACTGGATAAAGCGGGAAAGCCCTACATCTCACATCCATTGACGGTGATGGCGCAGATGGATACGCTTGAAAGCAAAATTGTGGCAGTTTTGCATGATACGATCGAGGATTCTGACCTGAAAATTGAGGATTTAGCCAAGCAAGGGTTTCCTGAATTTATTACCGATGCGATCGCTGCTGTTACCAAGCTAGATGGGGAGCCGTATGAAGGTTACATTTTGCGAGTTAAGTCTAATGAGATCGCCCGTAAAGTCAAGATTGCGGATGTGACTCACAATATGGATATCAGTCGGATTGCTAATCCTACAGAAAAAGATTTTCAGCGTTTAGCAAAATATCAAAAAGTTCTCCAAGAATTAACTAATAACTAAAAAAAGATGCGCTTCGCGCATCTTTTTTTAGTTATTAGAAACTACCCACACTTAGGGGAACCCAATCGCCATTGGTAGTTAAGCCTAAAAACATTGATTCTTGCGATCGAATCGATTTACCAGTGAGAGCGCAGGATTCATCGCGCTGAGCCGTTGCGGAGACACTGGCGCGAATTTGCTCTGGGGAAATCCGCCTTTGTATCGGTGAGAGTTGCCTCTGATCAATGTAGTCCCAAAGAACACCACGGATTAGCGCCTGATATCCTTGCCCTCCAGCTAATTCTTTGAGCTTTTCCTTTAGTTCTCGTTCTAGGCGAATGCTGGTAACTTCCATGTCTGTGGTTGCAGGGCTTTGGTGTAGTGTCTGCATAATTTTTCTCCTAGTTAGTTTACAAAGTTCGATATCTATGTTTATACTACAAGTGTAGTATGACTATCTAAGAAATTCCAAGTACATTCCCATGAAATTCTATTTGTCCATCGGTCAGCATCAGATCGGGTATCACCAAGTTTGGCAGCGAGCCAATTCATTGGCAATATCTGGCTTTGCGATGACCATTTTGGGCAGAAATGCGATTAGGATTTCTGGCGATATTTACGGCGATATTTACGGCGATCGCGGGAACTTAGAATCCCCCGAACATTCAACCAAACAAGGCACTCGGAGAGATGCTCTCAACGGAGTCAGCAGATTTATTAGTGCAATTAATCCAGAGACATACCCAAGCGGGAGGTATCGGCAGATCGCCGTACCCACATAACGAGTAGGCCATCAAGTCTTTCGCCCCCCGCTTTCAAACCCAAGAAAGCGGGGGTATTTTTTTGCAATGGCGATAGCGCTAAGCGCCATCATCATTACCCTAGTTTTTGATTTGTGAGGAGAAGCCAGTGCAATCTATCAACCAGTATGAACCAGAAGTATTGAGGCAATCGGTAGTCGTATTTTCGCAAAACTATCTACCCGTGAGCCGTGTCAATATCAAACGGGCGATCGCTTTGCTAGTCACAGGTCGCGCCGAACCCTTGGAACTAATGAGCCAACAAACTTGGCAAGTTGTTTCTCCTAGACTCGTCCTCCAAGTGCCAGAACATATCCGTCTGACGCTGACGAAATCAGAAAGATTTTGGCGAGTTCCACCCGTCGCCCGTAGAGAAATCCTACGCCGTGACAATCACACTTGCCAATATTGCGGCAGTACCAAAAACCTGACGATCGATCACGTCATTCCACGCGCTAAGGGTGGATTGAATACTTGGGAAAATGTCGTCATTGCTTGTGAACCTTGCAATAACCGTAAGGGAAATCGCACACCTCACGAAGCCAATATGACTTTGCGAACTAAGCCCAAAGCCCCGATGCATCCTACCGTTGCCTTTGCTGAACAATTCTGGCGATCGCAACAAGAAATAAACAGTGGATAGTGATCCTTGCGATTTTCAAGCTGCCGTAGGTAACTTGAAAATCGCCCCCCTAATTGACTGAGATAGAGATTGATATATTCTGGAGCGTCAATCACCATGTTAAAACTCACTTATACCGAAGCTGGATTGCACTTGGAGAAATTAGATATCTCCTTAGAGGAGTTCGTCACCAATCGGACGTTACTCAGTTTACGTTCTGGCTCATCGATCCATATCGAATCCAGTCGAGCAGCATTTCTATTAACTGCGGATGTTGTTGACTTGCTATTACTCAAGTCTGTTATGTCCGATCAGATCGCGAGCAAGCTGAGTGTGGATAAGGTTGACGATCGCTATGTTGAGGTTTGCTTTAATGGTACTTGGATCGCTAACGATCTCTGTGCTGAAGAAGGTACTCTCGTTACCGCCTTAGGCGATCGCGTCGAGTTCTATTTGCATAAGCTCTGGAAACTCAGCGAGTCCGCTTTAACATTCGCAAATTTCTAGAAAGGAAGCGCGAAGCGCTTCCTTTCTAGAGAGTTAAAAACATTTTAGGAAATCCCTTGACAATTATGTAGTATGTATACTACAAATATACTACAAAGCAATTACAAAAGCCTCTGAACCTTGACAAATAAATAATCATCACAAGTTCAAAAACTGTAAAAAAAAATGACTCTTAGTAGCTCAGTTGGTAGTAGCGCCTGTCTGAAGAGCAGGAGGTCGTCAGTTCGATTCTGACCTAAGGGGTTTTAGTTCACAAAAGCTTGCCTAGCAATTTTTGAGAACTATCAGCGTTGCCTTGTAGCTCAGTGGTAGTAGCGATCGCCTGTTAAGCGAGGAGTCGTAGGTTCAATCCCTACCAAGGCAGTTGGCATTTTTTGCTCCTGTAGCCCAATGGAAGAGGCGTTCGGCTTAGAACCGAAGCGTTGGAGGTTCAAATCCTCTCAGGAGTATCGAATCAAATCGTTGGTGTGCAATGCTTTGATTATCTTTTTTGCTCCTGTAGCCCAATGGAAGAGGCGTTCGGCTTAAAACTGAAGCGTTGGAGGTTCAAATCCTCTCAGGAGTATTGAATCAAAGCATGGCTATGCAATGCTTTGATTATCTTTTCCAGGTGTGGCGCAGAGGTAGCGCGGCTGCTTTGGGAGCAGAAGGTCATAGGTTCAATCCCTATCACTTGGATACAGCGCTAATACCAAATCCAGTATGGGTTTTGAAATAAAGAAATGGCGTAGCCATTTCTT
>JBJTVM010000701.1:0-8613 GCA_046081205.1 Pseudanabaena sp.
GTGTTGCAAAGCAACACTTCCCAAAAATTTCTTGGTTAGGCTTTGAGCGCACAGCGCTGTAAATGTTTATTGATGCCGTCCTAGCCCCAATATGACCCAAATATGAACAGTATGGGAAATAAGCAAGTAGTTTTAGTTGTAGATGATGATCCAGCTAATTTTGATGTGATTGAAATTTTGCTGTTTAAAGAGGGCTATGATCTGCACCATCGGGACAATGGAGCCGATGCGATCGCTTCTCTTGACAGTATTAATCCCGATCTAGTTTTATTAGATGTCATGATGCCAGATATGGACGGCATTGAAGTCTGTCAAAGGCTTAAGAACAACCGCCAATGGCAGCATATTCCAATTATTATCGTTACAGCTCTATCAGATAAAGAAGATCTCGCCCGATGCATTGATGCAGGAGCCGATGATTTCATTAGTAAGCCCATTAACAGCACAGAACTCCGCGCCCGTGTGCGATCAATGTTGCGAATTAAATCACAGTACGATCACATCCAACGGACAATTATGTTGCGCGAAGAAATGATGCAAACCATAGTTCATGATCTTCGTAATCCTTTAATTGGCATCTTATTAGGTTGTGACTCTCTTAAAGTCTTGGATCTACCCGAACGTACTAAAAAGAGAATTGCCCAAATTGGTCAAGCAATTGAGCAAATGCGTTTGCTAGTAGATGACATTTTGACCATCGGTAGAATCGAAGCGAATAAACTCATACTCAACCATACTAAGTTTGATCTAACTGAGCTAGTAAAGTTAGTAATTGCTGATTTTGAAGCTATCTCAGTCAATAAACAAATTAAAATCTTAGGTGAATTTTCCTCAGAACCAGCCTACACATCTGGTGATATGCACTTAATTCGCCGTGTATTGGACAATTTAGTGGATAATGCACTGAAATTTTCCCCTCAGCAAAGTTCGATTACTATCAGAGTTGAAAGTTTACCTAAAAATCCTGATCGCCAAGATCTGATCAAAATTGAAGTCATTGATTGTGGAATTGGCATCAGTCCCGAACAAAAACAAGTAATTTTTGAAAAGTATGAAGTTGGTAATATTGTGACAGGTATTTCCCAAATTGGCTTAGGATTATCTTTTTGTAAAATGATGGTTGAAGCTCATCAAGGATCAATCTCGGTGACCAACAATCAACCCAAAGGCTCAATTTTCACAATTTTGCTAGATAGCTACTCAAATAGAGAATGCTGACGACTCACGTCACCACTACAGCAATCCTAAATAGGTTGTAAGATTGCGCTCCTTTGGGGCACAATCTCACAACAATAATTTTTAACGTGAATTCGATATTGCCATTTAGGGCGTGCGAAGCGCGCCCCAAATGGCGAAAAATGGCGTTAATTTGGAAATAGCTGTAGTTGATCGGCTATGACACTAAATGGGTAACATGTGAATAAAACGGTCAAAAGCATGACACGTATACTAGTCATCGAAGATGAAGACTTAATTAGAGAATCTTTAGAAGATTTACTCTCATTAGAAGGGTTTGAAGTCATTACGGCGGAAAATGGGGAAAAAGGCATAAATCTGGCAAGCCAAAAACATCCTGATTTGATTCTTTGTGATGTCATGATGCCAATCCTCAATGGTTATGAAGTCCTCGAACAATTACGTCGAGACAAAGCATTAAGTACTGTTCCTTTTCTGTTTTTGACATCAATGATGGATCGACGCAGTACTCGCAAGGGCATGGCGTTAGGAGCTGATGATTATTTAGAAAAGCCCTGTACAAAGGATGAATTGCTAGAAGCGATCGCTGCGCGTCTAGGTAAGAAACAGGAGATCGACCAACACATTGAGGAAAAGATGGAAGCATTGCGAACTAGCATTACGCTATCTTTGCCCCATGAGTTGCAGACTCCCCTATCAGGAATTATGGGGCTGTCAGAATTGATGATGATCCAAAGTGAAGAGCTACTTCCCTCTGACGTTTATGAATATGCTGATGGTATTCATCAGTCGGCGAAGCGTCTCTATCGGCTGATCCAAAACTATTTGCTTTATAGCCGATTAATGATGATGCGATCACAAGGTCAGACTCTATTTACTTCGGCTCATCCTAGCAATAGCCAAATGATTATTGGCAATTTAGGCGATCGCAAGGCGAGATCATATGATCGCTTGGATGACCTAGAGGTAAATCTTACAGATGTAGATTTAGCTGTCTCGTCAGAAGATTTGACTAAAATTACTGAAGAATTAATCGATAATGCCTTTAAATATTCTCCACAAGGTAGCAAGGTAGTGATCACTAGTCAGATTATTGACACCGCATGGGTGTTGACAATTCAGGATCATGGACGGGGCATGAATGATCAACAAATCACTAGCATTGGTGCATTTATCCAGTTTGAGCGACAATTTTATGAACAACAAGGGATTGGATTGGGTTTGTCTTTAGCAAAGACTTTAGTTGAGTTTTATGGTGGGAAGATCGATATTCAAAGTCAAGAAAATATAGGCACAAAGCTCTGTATCTCAATTCCTGTTTAATACCAATTCACAAAAGTGTGGCAAAACTTCTGTGAATAAAAAACAAGCCCTGTAAGGGTTTTGAAAGGACTAAATGGCGTAGCCATTTAGTCCTTTGGTATAAACTGAGAAGAACCCTTATGATCTAGCAAGTTCAATTTAGTCAGAAATAGCAAAATGTCGTTTGCCCCATCCCATCGCAAAGCCAAAGCTCTTACAGATACAAAACGTCGTCCTGCTAAAGAATTATGCAGTGAATGTGGTCTCTGTGATACCTATTACATTCATTATGTCAAAGAGGCTTGCGCGTTTATCACACAGCATATTGATGAACTCGAAACTCAGTCTCACGGGCGATCGCGTGATCTTGATAATGAAAAAGAACTGTATTTCGGTGTACATCAAGAAATGATCGCTGCCCGCAAAACTGAACCAATCGAAGGGGCGCAATGGACAGGTATCGTGTCCACTTTAGCGATCGAGATGCTCGAAAAAGGTCTGGTCGAAGGTGTGGTCTGTGTGCAGTCTAGTGCTAGCGATCGCTTTAAGCCCCAGCCCATCATCGCCCGAAATCGTGAGGAAATTTTGGCGGCGCGGGTAAATAAACCGACGCTTTCGCCGAATCTTTCGGTGTTAGAACAGATCGAGCAGTCGGGGCTCAAGAGACTTTTGGCGATCGGTGTCGGCTGCCAAATCCAAGCCCTGAGAACTGTCGAGAAAAAGCTGGGCTTAGAAAAGCTCTATGTATTGGGGACACCTTGTACCGATAATGTCACGCGAGAAGGTTTACAGAAATTTCTCGATGCCACCAGCCGATCGCCTGAAACAGTAGTGCATTACGAATTCATGCAAGATTTTAATGTGCATTTCAAGCATTCCGACGGTTCAACGGAGTTAGTGCCATTTTTTGGATTAAATACCAAGGAACTCAAGGATGTATTTGCCCCATCCTGCATGACCTGCTTTGACTACACCAATGCTCTTGCTGATATCGTCGTGGGCTATATGGGTGCAACCTTTGGCTGGCAATGGATTGTGGTGCGTAATGAGACAGGCAAAGAGATGCTGGAGTTAATTAAGGATCAACTGCAGACTCAGCCTGTGATCTCTGGTGGCGATCGGCGATCGGCAGTCCAACAGGGGATCTCGGCATATGATCAGGCGGTAACTTTGCCAATTTGGTTAGCTTGGATTATTAGTTTTGTGGTGAATAAGATTGGTCCCAAAGGTTTGGAATATGGGCGTTTTTCCATCGATTCCCACTTTGTCCGCAATTATCTCTACGTGCGCCGCAACTATCCCCAAAAACTAGAAGCTCACGTCCCCGAATTTGCCAAACGGATCATTGCCCAGTACCAATTACCAAAGGTGTAATTTTATAGTTGTCGCAAAACCCAAGAATTGAACGGCGGCGCTCCGTGCCGCTGTTCAATTCTTGGGTTTTGATTTGTTCTATGGCTATAGCCACAAGCCAAAATATAGCGGTTTTCACTTTGCCGTAGGCAAAATGAAAACTCAAAATCCTCACTAGGAGTGATTTTTTGTTTTCAAATGAGTACGCACTCATTTGAAAACCGCTATATTGTGAGGTGGTGCTTCGCTCCGCCTCACAATATTTTGGCTTTATGTCCTAACAAATCGCTTACTTCACATCACCTACTTTACAGAGCCTAAAACGTTTTGAATTAAGAGGTTAAGTTGTTTGAGCTTAACAGGTTTAGCCAGATAATCATTAGCTCCTGCCTCTAGACATCTGTCACGATCGCCTTCCATCGCCAGAGCAGTTAGGGCAATAATGGGAGTATTAATCAAGTTAGGATCGAGGCGAATTTGCTTGGTTGCCTCCAGACCATCCATGATTGGCATTTGCACATCCATGATGATGATATCTGGAGAATTTTCTTTCGCCATATCCACCGCTTCTTTTCCATTTTTCGCGACGATGACACGATAGTTAACAGCGTTCAGATAAGAGATAAAGGTTTGGACTTTCGCTGCGTTGTCTTCAGCTAGTAAAATAAGTGGTGCGATCACATTTTCAGGATTTGCAACCAGTTGCTGTGAACTTACAGCAGTTGATTCAGATTCTGAAACCATAGATGGAGAGAGTTCATAGGGTAGAGCAAATGTGAAGCGACTACCTTTGCCAACTTCACTCTCAACCGTAACTTGACCACCATGCAGTTCGACAATTTGCTTGACTAGGGCAAGTCCTAAGCCCGTACCTTCGTACTGGCGATTGAGAGCGCTATCTACCTGTACAAAGGGCTGGAAAAGTCGTTGTAAATCGTTGGGGGCAATGCCAATACCATTATCTACAACTTGAAATACGATTAACGGAGAATTTATTTCTCGCAGTCGTTGGGGAATTATCGCCTCACCTTGCCATGTATCCCCACTACCGACGGCAACTAGCAGACTGATTTGTCCGTGATTGGGGGTGAATTTAACAGCATTGGTGAGCAGGTTGATTAGTACTTGTTTAATGCGACGCTCTTCGATATTGATCTGGTTTAGATGTGGAGGAATATTGCTCAGGACTTGGATGTGTTTATGAAAAGCTTGCTGTTTGATAAAAATTAGGCTAGAACTACAAAGATTATTCACTGAGACTGATGCAATATCTAGTTCCATCATTCCAGATGTAATTTTTGATAGATCGAGAATGTCGTTAATCAGTGATAGCAAGTGTTCGCCGCTTGACTCGACTGTGGCGATCGCACTTAGTTGTTTTTCGTTCAGCACTCCTAAAACCTGATCTTGTAAAGCCTCTGATAGCCCCAAAATGGAGTTGAGCGGCGTGCGGAGTTCATGACTCATGTTGGCGAGAAATTCATCCTTGAGCTTGGCAGAGCGGAGAAGTTCCTCATTAGCTTTTAGTAGTTGAGCCTCAGTATATTTGCGATCGCTGATATCGCGACATACACAAATCAGCAAGCCATCCTCGGTAACGGTGAGAGATAATCCTTCATCAAAAGTAGAGCCATCTTTACGAGTCGCGATCACTTCTCCTTCCCATGAGTTATCGCGCAGTAGTACAGGAAATACTTCACTTTCAAATCGAGATAGCTCTTCTGCGGAGTACAAGCTTTTCCAAGGTTTACCCAAAAGTTCATCGGGATGTTTGTACCCAAACAATTCTAAATGCGATTGGTTGACATAGATATAGCTATCATCTTGCAAAACCGCAATACCTTCGATCGCCGCTTCAATGGCAGCAAGTTGCTGTTTAATAACTTTTTCGGAAGTTTTGCGATCGCTAATATCTTGCCTAACACTCAAAAGACCGATGGGTTGATCGCTGTCGTTTTTAAGAACTGTCACAGACATAGATGTGGGAAAGCGAGAGCCATCTTTACGGATATTGCTCCACTCTTCCTCAACCAATCCATGCGTCGCCATAGATATGAAGGCTTCACAGCCCGTACCAATATCTTTGCCCAATGTTTTTGAAGCTTTGGTGATTTTGGCTTGCAACTCTTGAGCATCGTAGAAAATGTCAGGCGTTACTTTACCGACAACCTCTCCCACACTATAGCCCAGCATTTTTTCTGCACCTGCATTAAATGTCTGAATAATGCCATTTAGATCTGTAGAAATAATTGCGTAATCTGTACCATCGAGAATAGCGCATTGCAGTTGATTAACTTCCCACAGTTCTTGGGTGCGCTCTATGACTCTCGCTTCTAGGGATTGATTAAGTTGTTGTAGTTCTTGCTCGGCGCGTTTGCGCTCTGTCAGTTCATTTTGCAATTTTTGATGGGCGATCGCTTGCTGAATGGAAATAGATAGCTGTACCGCTAGCTGCTGAAGTAGTAGGATATCTGCCTCTTGCCAAATCCTTGGAGATGAGCATTGATGAATAATTAGCAAACCCCATAAAATGGGCTTGTTATCATGGGGTAATCGGATCGGCACTTCTAGATTGGCACGTACTTGAAATCTTTCGAGCAGTTGTACATGACAAGCTGTCAAATTAGCCGCATAAATATCATTGATAACGAAAGCCCGACCTTCAGAATATGCACCACCAAGATTTTCTCGAAAGCAGGTATCTTCAACCTGCACATTTAAGCAAGGTTGCCAAGGTGAGACAATATCTTCGGCAACAATTGAGCCACTCATATCTGGGTTGAATTTATAAATAGCGGCACGATCAGCTTTTATCAATTGACGCACTTCTTTAACAATCGCATTGGAGATATCTGCCAAGTTTATAAATTCACTAATCCGCAGTGCGATTTCGGCAATTAATATTTGCTGTTGTTGCGATCGACGTAACTGCCGAGCTAACCCAGATGCTCGCAGCGCTTGCTTAACTGTAGTTATAAGCGATTTCGCCGTAATATCCCCCTTAGTCAAATAGTCAGCCGCCCCCAATTTCATGGCATTAACAGCCATTTTTTCATTTCCCTGCCCCGTCAACATAATCACAGGAACGCGCTCTCCTACAACATTCACATTGAGTGCTTCTAGAAATTCTAATCCATCACCATCGGGTAAGTTCAGATCGATCAACACAATATCAGGCTGCTGCGATCGCCACAATTCAAACCCTTCTGCTAATGTTTCTGCTTCGATAATACGATAGGCGTTTTCTGAGTCTGATTGCAGGTAACGAGCATAAGTGAAGCGATCAGTTTCCGAGTCGTCCACGATTAAAACATTGATATCAGTCTTTAGTTCAACGAATCCCAATGACTGCAAAGAAGATTTGACAGTTTCAAGTCGTAAATTGTCCATAGCTAGAAGCGCATGAGTTGGAAACTATTGTTACAGAAACTACGATCAAACGAACCACTAGAAAATTTTTGAAAGTGTTACAAAGCAACACTTTCAAAAATTTTCTTGGTTTGGGTTTGAGCGCGAAGAGCTTTAATTTAAAGCAATGTAACATCCAAGGTACAGTTCTAACTCTTTCTATACTTACAGCGCTTTATGCTGACTTAAAACCCAAAAGAAATTTTAAAAGTTGCACGAAGCGAAATTTTTAAAATTTCTTTTGTATCCCTTAAAGACTAGATAGACTTTAACACCTAACAACTTGTTAGGTGTTAGGTATTTGAAAAATCCCAAAATCCCTAACAGCCTGCAAGGTGACGATCGCTCCGTAAACCCCTAATCTAAACATATCGAAACAAATGATGTTCTTCATGACTTAATTAACCAGTTTGATTGGTTCAGGGCAAAACTATGACCACCGCAGTACTCACTTTTTTATCCGATATTCCTACTCAGTCAAGTATCACTACTCATAAAGTACGTGAGTTTTCGGCGGCGGACAAAACCACAACCCTCGAATTACTCAAGCAATATCGCAAAGCACCATCAGCATACCTACGCGATCGCATCGTGCGCCTAAATATAGGTCTAGTCAAAAAAGAAGTACATTTCTGGGCAGATCGTCACTCAGAACTATATGACGATTTAATACAAGTGGGGGCGTTAGGTTTAATTGGGGCAGTTGATCGTTTTGAACTAAATCGAGGTTATGCCTTTAGTTCCTTTGCTGTGCGCTATATTCGTGGTGAAATTCAGCATTATCTACGGGATAAAAATTCATCAGTACGTATTCCCCGCCGTTGGATGGATCTGCAACAGCAATCAGTACGAGTAATGCAAAAATTGCGTAATACCTTACAAAGAGAACCTTCTGCAAAGGAAGTTGCTAATGCTCTTGGCGTAACACTCAGTGAATGGCAAGAAGCAAAGCTCGCTTGCCAAAACCGTGCTCCCTTAAG
The DNA here is from genome assembly GCA_046081205.1 of Pseudanabaena sp. Classification (GTDB taxonomy): domain Bacteria; phylum Cyanobacteriota; class Cyanobacteriia; order Pseudanabaenales; family Pseudanabaenaceae; genus Pseudanabaena. The sequence continues at coordinate 8,241 of JBJTVM010000701.1, forward strand.
TCTCGATGCACCAATTCGTTCTGAAGAAGAAGAATCTTCTTCTATCGGTGATCTTGTTGCCGATCCTAGAAGTAATATGCAGCTACAACAGGATGAGAAGTTTCGTTTACAGCAAGCGCTGTCTCTATTGGAGCAACGCACTAGAGAAATAGTTGAATTTGTCTTTATTGAAGATCTCCCTCAAAGAGAAGTTGCCAAAATGTTTGGAGTGAGTGCCGTCACAATTTCGCGTCAACTCAAGAAAGGTCTATCAACATTGCGTTGTGCATTAGAAGCTGAAGCTTGTTAATAAATACAGTGCTTTGCACTCAAATTCAAAAACGGAAATTTTCAAAAGTTTTGCTTCGCAAAACTTTTGAAAATTTCCGTTTTT
>JBJTVM010000702.1:0-2109 GCA_046081205.1 Pseudanabaena sp.
GATTACTGAATATCCTTCCATGAGTTCCTATGAGCGATTTTGGTTTCCTGCTCCCAATGTGCGGATGCGAGCAAGTACTGTCCAGAGATTTGGTGGCTTTAGTACTGCGACTTTCTGCACTGAGGAATTGATTGAAGAAGCCAGTAATGATGAGACTGTAGAAGAGAGTAGTCCTGTTACTCAACTTGCGATCGCCTCAGTGTTTGGCTGGTAAATTGCCCTCACCTCAACCCCTCTCCCGCAGGGAGAGAGGCTAAGATTAACGAAATGGTGGAGCGTACATTAAACCGCCATTTTTCCAAAGCTCATTTTGTCCGCGTGGTAGTTTGAATGGGCTATCTTTGCCAAGATTGCGATCGTAAATTTCGGCATAGTTGCCAACATGCTTAATCACTCGCGCAGTGAAGTCATTGGCAATTCCCGTATCTTTGCCTAAGCTACCATCAACTCCTAGAAATCTGCGAATTTCGGCATTTTTACTCTGTAATTGCTCGGCAAGATTTGCTGAAGAAATATCTAAATCCTCTGCCTCGATCGCTGCAAAAATAACCCACTTGACAATATCTGACCATTTCGAGTCTCCATCACTTACCGCAGGGGCTAGAGGTTCTCTAGAAATTACTAAATCCAAAACTACATGGTTTTCAGGATCAGCAAGACGAGTCCGACGGACTACAAGGGCTGAGCGATCCGCCGTAATCGCCGCACAACGTCCTGACTGATAAGCTGCAAAAGTAGCATTCACGTCTTCATAAACGACAGGCTTATAGGCAAGGCTGCGCTTACGCATTTGGTCGGCTAAGTTCTGCTCTGTGGTTGTCCCCGTTTGGGCACAAATATCTGCATCCTTGAGGTCGGCGATCACCTTAATGTTGCTATCTTTGCGTACCATCACCCCTTGACCGTCATAAAAAACTATGGGCATAAAGGCAAGGCGAGAAGCCGTATCTCGGCTCAATGTCCATGTGGTATTGCGGCTGAGTATATCGATTTCGCCAGATTGCAAAGCCGTAAAACGCTCCTTGGCATTGAGGTTGCGAAATTGAACTGCATCAGGATTATCAAATAAAGCGGCGGCGATCGATCGACAAATATCGACATCTAGTCCTGAGTATTTGCCCTCTTTATTAACAAAGCTAAACCCTGGTAACTCGCCACTAACTCCACAAACCAATTTGCCGCGACTGAGTACATTTTTAAGGCGATTGACACTGCCGACACTGACTTGATTTGGTTCAGGGATTGGCTCACAGGCGGCTAGGGCAAATAAACATAAACCTGCTAGTAACAAAGCGATCGCCCGTTGCCAGACTGGGCTATGGATTAACTTATGCACAAGTCTTTGCCAAAAGTGCCAGAAACCTTGGCGACGGTGACGATTTTGATGATGCATGAATGTTTTTGAGATGCTTTTTTGAATGCATTATAGCGGCTTGTCCAAAAATCCTAATAATTAAAGACTAATCAGGACTGACAATATTGCGATCTCATGTTTATGGAAATTTTTAGCGATCGAGCGGACTAATTACACCTTTTCCACCCCGATTTAGCACATGGGTATAAATCATCGTCGTTTTCACATCCTTATGCCCCAGTAGCTCCTGCACCGTGCGAATGTCGTAGCCATTTTGTAATAGATGCGTGGCAAAGCTATGGCGAAATGTATGACATCCGACTCGTTTTTCGATCTTGGCTGACCTTACAGCCTGTTTAATGGATTTTTGGATACCAGTTTCATGAATATGATAGCGACACATTAATTCGCTACGGGGATCTTTAGCGATCGTGCTAGAGGGAAATACATATTGCCATATCCATTCTTTGGCTACATTGGGATATTTTTTGCCCAAAGCAAAGGGTAAATGTGCTTCACCGTAGCCCATAGCTAGATCCTGTTGATGAATGCGTTTAACAATCTGTAAATGTTCTTGAATCTGCTCTACCACATTGCGGGGCAACATCGTGACTCGGCTTTCCATACCTTTGCTATCACGGACAATTATTTGCTCTTGAGCAAAGTCCAGATCCTTCACACGTAGTTGTAGCGCCTCATTTAATCGTAATCCCTAACCATACATTAACTTGGCGATAATCTGATAAACACCTGTA
>JBJTVM010000703.1:0-6411 GCA_046081205.1 Pseudanabaena sp.
ATTTATACTCAGTGCTTAACTGAGATGCTCCCTTTCATTTTGCCGTAGGCAAAATGAAACCTGCTTACTCGTGAATAATTACAGGCTTTTCCCAGACAATGAGAACTACACATCCTTCTTCACTAGAGACTTGATGGCTAGTATCAGGAGGATTGATGATTACAGAACCTTTGGGGTATTTGCCATTGGCATCGGCTTGAGAACCCGACAATACAAATATATGTTCGTAACCAGAATGAGAATGATGGGGGACTTTGGCTCCAGCTTCATAGCGGAGTAGAGCCGCACTTGCTCCCGTAGCGCTCTTATATAAAGGATAGATTTCGACTCCTTGACGAAATGGCTCCCACAATAGATCATCATAGCTAGAGCGAGTAAGCAATTCAGGAAAGATCTGAACTTGTTGATTGATGATCATCATTAATGTCCCGCCATCTTCTGACCGATTTCGGCGAGATTGACTTCAGCACTGGTACTTTCATAAACGAATTGACCATCACTCATGACCAAAATGCGATCGCTGAGCGTCAAAATCTCATCAAGATCTTCACTAACCAATAGAACCGCAACACCACGATTTCGGGCTTCGACAATTTGATTGTGAATATATTCAACCGCCGCAAAGTCCAAACCGAAGACTGGATTTGCCACAATTAATAATTTGATCTGCTCAGCAGATAGCTCTCTAGCAAGAACAGTACGCTGTACATTCCCACCAGAGAGATTACCCACAGGAGTATCAGGCGATGGCGTTTTAATGGAGAAGACCTTGATCAAATTCTTAGCAGTTTCGCGAATTGCTTTGAACAGTAACAAAACTCCTCCCTTAGCTTGGGGAGGACGATCAAAGGTTCGTAAAGCCAAATTTTCGGCGACGCTCATATGTGGCACACAGGCGTTTCGCAGAGGTTCTTCAGGTAGTGAAAACACCTGATTACTATACATTTCCTTACGGGTAGCCGTGTAGCGATCGCCATTAACAAAAATCTCGCCCGCCGTAAGGATGCGTTGACCAGATAGAACTTCCACTAACTCCTTCTGACCATTACCTGAGACACCAGCGACACCAACGATTTCGCCGCTCTTGATTTTTAAGTTGACACCAGAGACTGCTTCTAACCCATTGTCGCGATCAGCATGGATGTTACGCGCTTCGAGAACCAGATTATCTGTAGCAACTTCTGTCTTGGCAATTTGACGAGCTTCCTTCGCTTCACCTAACATCATCGCAGCCATATCAGAAACGGATAGTTCTTTTGTAGAACCTGTTCCTGCAAATTTGCCCTTACGTAGCACTGTGACATTATCAGCAAAGGCAGTAATTTCGCGAAACTTGTGACTGATCATCAATACGCTCAATCTGCCTGCGGTCACTTCTTCGCGCAACAGTCCTAGTACTTCATCAGCTTCTTGGGGGGTTAGCACCGATGTTGGTTCATCAAGAATGAGAATGCGGCTTTTAAGATAAAGCTGTTTGAGAATTTCTAACTTTTGCTTTTGTCCAGCCGCTAGTTGTGAGATGGGAGTATGGAGATCGATCTTGAAAGGAGACGAAGCCATAAATGCTTCCAGCTTTTCTAACTCATCTTTCCAGTTAATCACCGTCGGCGTATCAGGACGAACCAGCAACAGGTTTTCCGCAACTGTCATTGCAGGAACAACAGTGAAATGCTGATAGACCATACCAATACCATAGTTATAAGCATCGCGAGGACTATGGATGTTTTGGGAATGTTTGTTAATCAAAATATCGCCATGAGTCGCCGCATGGAAGCCCATAATGCACTTGACTAGAGTACTCTTACCTGCTCCATTTTCACCAAGTAAAGCATGAAAAGTTCCAGGGGCAAGCTTAAGTGATACATTGTCAACGGCTACAAAGGAACCGAATCTCTTAGAGATATTTACAAGTTCTAGTTCAGGTGGTAGATGCGATCGCAGAGCGTCAGCAGATACACTAGATGGAATAGTCAAGGATGGTATCGACTCTTTCATAGATTCTTCTTCGATCAGATTAGCAGCAAGATCGCCTTCAAGATCGTCAGGCATCGGGTTTTCCATAGTGACGTACACTTTTATGCACTTTTTGATTTAACTAGAAATTTTGGGCGATCGCTGTAGTCAATGTTTCAGAATCACTGACTGCGCCAAATACGCCGCCTTGCATTTCAATCATTTTTAGGGCTGCAAGGTGGTTGCCATAGTCAGTGGCACCTGCGCAGTCTGATAGCATCAAACATTCATAGCCGCGATCATTAGCATCACGCATGGTTGTATGGACGCAAACATCAGTGGTAATCCCTGACAATATAATATTTTGAATGCCATTGCGTTTCAAGATCAAGTCGAGATCGGTGGCATAAAATGAGCCTTTTCCTGGTTTGTCAATAATTGGCTCACCATCTATGGGGTACAGATCGGGAATGATGTCCCAGCCCTTTTCACCGCGTACTAAGATCTTGCCACAAGGCCCTTCATCGCCGATTCCTGCACCAATTCTCTGCGATCGCCAACGCTTATTTTCAGGTAAATCTGACAAGTCGGGGCGATGCCCTTCACGGGTATGGATGATTAAAAAGCCTTTTTCACGAAATAGGGTCAAGACTTTTTTGATTGGTTCGATGGGGGCGCGGGTGAGTGAGAGGTCATAGCCCATTTTGTCTACATAGCCGCCGACACCACAAAAGTCTGTTTGCATGTCGATGATGATCAAAGCCGTATTATCTGGTCTGAGATCACCGTTGTAAGGATATGGGTAGGGCGTAGAATCGATATACATAAATGATTTTTCTGTGATTAATACAAATTGCATTGTATAGCAATCCCAAATGGACTGAGGAAGCGCACTTCTTTGGAGTGTGCTTCCTCAGTCCACCAAAACCCACAAATGGTTTAACGTCAATCCGACGAACTCGCAAAATGTTAAAAATGAAAGTGCGATTTTTACCATTTTGCGACATTTGCGCCGCGCGAAGCGCTATATCGAATTCACGTTGATTTAGGACTGCTATAGATTTGTATTAATTGTTGAGGATCTGGTTTGTGCAGACTGTTACTCAGAAACTTATAGAGCTTTTAAATCGAATAATCGAGTGGAAAAGATTTGGCATCTTTTGGCTCGATGTGGACATACTGCTGTGGCTGTAACTTTAACTCATCATAACGTTCACGGGTTAGATGAGCAGTCAAGACCTGTCCATCACCCAGTAATAACTCAGCTTGAACTTCCCAACCCAGATGGATTAGCCTAGTGATTCTGGCAGATATAGAATTGCTAGTTGGTTCAATTTCTATATGAATATCACGAGGACGAATGTAAACATCATTATCGTGCTTGTGAATTTCATGAAACTCGCTCTTGCGATCGCGACTAGCAGGAAGTACGTTCACAGGCCCAATAAAACTCATCACAAAAGGAGTGGCTGGGTTGTCGTAAACTTCCGCAGGTGTACCAATTTGCTCGATTTTGCCTTTATTCATTACCACGATTTCGTCAGCGACTTCCATCGCTTCTTCTTGGTCATGGGTGACAAATACGCTGGTGACATGTACTTCGTCGTGAAGTCGGCGCAACCAAGCCCGTAACTCTTTGCGAACTTTAGCGTCGAGCGCTCCAAAAGGCTCATCAAGGAGCAGCACACTGGGTTGAACAGCAAGGGCGCGTGCCAGAGCGACTCGTTGGCGTTGACCACCTGATAGTTGGGATGGATAGCGATTGCCTAAGCCTTTGAGTTGGATTAGTTCTAGTAATTCTTCGACACGCTCAGCAATTTTTGCTTTAGGTTCTTTACGTATTTCTAGTCCAAAGCCAATATTGCGGCGGATGTTCATATGCTTGAACAGGGCATAATGCTGAAACACAAAGCCAATGTTGCGATCGCGTACATCTTGATCGGTGGCATCCTTACCAGTCAGAAAAATCTTGCCGCGATCGGGAGTTTCTAAGCCAGCAATCAATCTTAATAAAGTAGACTTACCAGAGCCAGATGGGCCTAATAATGCGACCAAAGAGCCTGTTTTGACCTCAAGATTGATATTGTCTAGGGCTAAAAAATCACCAAATTGCTTAACTACGCTTTCTACAACAATGCCCACGTTGCATTTACCTCAAATTGTCTTGACATATCCGACGCGATCGCTTTTATAAAGGTTTTCACAAATCCACTGTTAATCTATGTGTTTACCGTTGATTGCGCTTAATTTCAATATTACAATACAGTGCTTTAAGTTTGATTAAAACCCAGAAAGAATTTTGAAAGCATTGCAAAGCAATGCTTTCAAAATTCTTTCTGTACTACTCAAAGCTTCAATAGGCTGTACTTAGGGGGCTGCAATTTAATAAAACGTCAGTTCGACGCAAGCAAAAAATGGGAAGAATCGCAAAGTGATTCTTCCCATTTTTTGCCATTTGCGCTTTGTACGCTGCAAAAGTTACAAGGGTTTGTTTCCCCGCCGAAGGCGGGGAAACAAACCTGTACTTCACTAGACTGATAAAACCTATATAAAAACTTATGTAAAAACTTATGTAGCAAGATTTTAAAAACATTCTGTTTCTATGCAGTAATTTGCGGTTTGTCGCTACAGTGGATAAACAAAACATTGCCAAACTATTCGGGAATTGTAGGGAATTGTGGCTTGAAGTCAAGAATTCCTAGGATTTCCTGTAATTTATTTTTATGATATCAACTCCACTTCTTCCGATCTCCGTATTTATACTCACCCTTGCTTTACTGGGTTGGGGATATTTTCGTTCCCGCAAGTTTGGCAAGCTTGGGTTACTGTCTTGGCTACAGTTCGTAGCGCTCATGTCGCCTTGGCTAATTTATTTTGGTTTGTTTGTATCGGGTATTTTTATAAATTTTACAACGCTATTATTTCTATTACTTGGTTCCACGATCGCCTATGTGGCAATTAGCAATCAATTACGTAAAGTTGTCGCTGAAGAAAAGTCAGCGATCGAGCAGAAACTTAAGCGAGATATTGAAGCCAATGGCGATCGACCTAATTCTCCTGATAACGTAACTACCAAATCACCGATTAACTCTCCCATTGCTGTGGCTATGTCTCAAGGCAAAACACAGCTAAAACTGTATAAGGCTCTTCCTACGGAAGACATGAAACTGATACAGGGGATCTTTGGCATTGAAACCTACTATGTTACTGAGACAATTCCCTATCAAGAGGGAGCAATTTTTAAAGGAAATTTGCGTGGTGATCCTGACGTTGTGCATGATCGCCTTACCAAATCCCTCAGCGATCGCCTTGGTGATAAATACAATTTGTTTCTAGTGGAAGGTCAAGATCGCAAACCTGTAGTGATTGTGCTTCCTAGCCGTGTTACGACCATTGATAACAATACGATTCCTCAAAGAGTACTAATTGCGGTACTGATTGTGGCAAATGGTTATACAGCCTTAAATTTGGGTGCGTTAGTTGCAGGTATTCCTGTGATCCAATCGCCTCAAGAATATTTAGTAGGTTTACCCTTTGCCCTTGGAATTGGTGTGATTTTGGGCGTGCGCGAGTTGGCGATGCGGATGATGGCAGAGAAGTATAAGGTAACGATGAGTTTGCCTTTTCTCCTACCTTCTTCACAGTTAGGCTCTTTCGGTGCATTCAGCCGTATTTCTTCGCCGCTACCAAATCGTTTCGCCCTATTTGATATTGCGATCGCTCCAGCCCTTGCTAGTGGATTACTATCTTTAGGTTCGTTGCTTTTAGGTTTATATCTATCGGCGATCGGCATGGGCGGGATAGAAATTCCCAGTCAAATTTTTCAAGCTTCAGTGTTAGCAGGAACCTTAGCAAAACTCTTCCTTGGCGATGCATTACATATTAACTTCGTTTCGATCCATCCCTTAGTGGTTCTGGGCTGGCTCGGCTCAGTCATCACCTCCTTAAATTTGATGCCCGCAGGTCAGTTAGATGGTGGTCGGATTGTGCAATCAATCTATGGGCGACGTACTGCAAGTTGGACAACTGTATTAACGTTGATTTTCCTAGTGATTGCCACAGTGATTAATCCCCTTGCGCTCTATTGGGGTGGCATTATTTTGATTCTATTGCGAGATCTAGAACGTCCAATGCTGAACGAACTCTCAGAACTCGATGGCGATCGCGAAGCATTGGGTGTGATGGCTCTCTTTTGGATGTTGATTACGTTACTTCCATTGACTTCTGGTGTTGCTGAACGTCTAGGTATTGGTAGTGGTGGTGGGCTATTACCATAATAAAAAATAGCGTCGCTATTTTTTATTAGTACATAACACCCAAAAGATAAGTGGTGGTGCTTTGCGCCACCACTTATCTTTTTTAAGTAAAATTGCGATTACAATTCACAGAAGTGTGGCGACAGTTCTGTGAATTAAATGCCAAACCCTGTAAGGGTTTTGAAAGCACAAAATGGCTTAG
>JBJTVM010000704.1:0-2245 GCA_046081205.1 Pseudanabaena sp.
ACTTTGTCCATAGCGTTGGATATCTACCTCTCCACAAGTTGGACATTTGACTGCTTCAAGTACCATCTTTTCTCTCTTTCCTTTCCTATTGCTGACTTTACCTTATTTTTCTCCTATCAACAAGTGTGACACACTACCAAACTTGACATCCATGATTTAAAGTAAAGCCTCAATCTCAGCAAAAACCTTTTGACCATCAATTGCCTCTATCTGACCAGATTGATAAGCCTTTAGGCGACTCTGAGATTCACTCAACCAAGCCAAATCGATTTCTTCGCGATCTGACGAATCAAGGCTATGCCACAAAACATCAATCAAATGAATCCTTTCTGTCAAGTCAAGCTGCAAAGCTTGTTGAATTAAAATAGCGCCATCCATAAATTTATGTTTCTAATAAGGTGACATTAACTAATCATATCCTATCAACTTTCAAAATCTTCATACCGACACCAAAGCAAACTCAACCTCCTGCGATCGCCAAGCTGCATAGGACAACGCCGCCATAATATCCTCTTTCTCTAAATAAGGATAAGCCTTTAAAATCTCTTCAACCGAATGTCCAACCGCCAATAGTCCAACCAATGTACCCACTGTCACCCGCATCCCACGAATACAAGGCTTACCACCCATCACCTGAGCATCAAAAGTAATTCGCGCTAGATATTTCATACCTTAAATCTCACTAAATCACTATGAAGATTGTACATTTATTATCTCATTATCCTACTTCCCTAAAATCAACCTTTCCAGACTTTGCAACCATCCAATTTCGGGCGGTAAAGCTTCCAGATCATTCCCCGACAGATCCAACTCTGTCCATCTCTTCCGTTCTGCTTGGGCGATGATTGCTCGTAGTTCGGCACTGTTCATAAGGAAAAAGTAGAAAGGAAAAAGGAAAAATTGGGACTTTAGGAATTATCAACATCTTTGGGCTTTCAGATGATTTTACCCGACTGCAAAATCTGTAAACTGGCGCATATAACTTGAATGAAACCCATTAACAATACTCTGCTTAGGAATCCCCATCTCCGCAAGCCTAAGAGAAATATCAAATTCTGTTCCATTATGTTGCACCCAAATCTTCCCATCCTTGATATCTAAATGGACTACACAGCCATAGATACGACGATGATTGCGCCAACCGACATGGACTAATTGATAATGATCGCGTACTGCATCAAAAATCAACTGTGACTCTACCTCACCATTTGCCGAACCATAACTTGCCAATTCTGTCAGCAAATCTTGAATCTTTTGGCGATACTCATCTAGTTTTGCCATTTTACAATCTCCTGCTCTTCTGGCATATAAACCACTAGTTTTAGTTGATATTGTTCAATTGTAGTTTGCACAAAAGGTAGTTGAAAAAAAGAATCATAAACACTTAATGGAATAGCTAAATACAGCGTGTATTCAGGATACTGTCCCTGCATTAATAGACGATAGTTGAGATACTGCCCCAACGCCGTATGAAATTCCGATACAGCCGATCCACTAAGAAAGCTTCTGAATCCTCCTGCATACTTAATCTACAGACATTTTACAAGCTTTTTAGATAGGCGAACGCAGATGCGCTTATATTTAGGAGATTGATTAGGCGGTTGAGTATTAAACTTACTTCATAGGAGATTAGAGATCTAGAAGGTATAGCAACATGATATTGGCGGTTGATGTGGATTATCGAGAGGGAAAGGCTGTGGCAGCAGGAATAGCCTTTAATGATTGGGAAGATCATGTCCCTGCGAATACATTTATCGCTCAAACGGATCAGGTCAACGAGTATCAACCAGGAGAGTTCTACAAACGGGAGTTGCCAATTATTTTGCTGCTTTTAGAGCAACTTCCACAACTTCCCAAAATTATAATTATCGATGGATATGTCTATCTCTATCGCCATCAAAAAGCAGGCTTAGGATTGCATTTATACAACGCACTTAACGCGCAAGTAGCAGTCATCGGTGTAGCCAAAAGTCGTTTCCAAGATATTCCTTCAGAAACGGAAGTTTTGAGAAGCGATAGTAATCGACCGTTATTTGTAACAGCGATCGGCATTGATGAATCGGAAGCAAGAGCTTGCATTCAAAAAATGCATGGCAATCATCGATTACCAACAATGCTAAAAGCAGTAGATAGACTTTGCCGAGATTCGTATTTATAGCAATGCGAGGTACATAGGTTTGTTTCCCCGCCTAAGGCGGGGAAACAAACCTGTACTTCAGATAATACCAACGCACAAAAGTGTGGC
>JBJTVM010000705.1:0-9349 GCA_046081205.1 Pseudanabaena sp.
CTCAAAATAAGCAGCAACAGGATTTTACAAGTGTTCAAAAACAAGAAATTTTAAAGCGAGATGGCTACAAATGTGTAATTTGCGGATCAGGTCGAGATAATGGAGCCGAGTTACACGTTGATCACATCAAACCTAAAGATATGGGTGGATTAGCTACCATTGAGAATGGTCAAACTTTGTGCAGTCAGCATAACTTCCTCAAGAAAAATCTTAAGCAAACTGAGACAGGAAAAAAGATGTTTATCCGTCTCTATGAACTTGCGAAAAAAGAAAATAATCAGGAATTACAGGAATTTTGTATAGAAATTCTCAACACCTTTGAAGATTTTAATATTAATGGACATATTGAATGGAAAAGATAGATTTGTTTGGCGATCGCATTTTTTGTGGGTGAGTGGGCGATCATGTTTTTTGGGGATGAGTGGGCGATCGCGTTTTTAGTGAGGGGATGGGCGATCGCGTTTTAGGTACGAGGATTGGGCGATCGCGTTTTTAGTGAGGGGATGGGCGATCGTGTTTTTTGTGAGGGGATTGGGCGATTGAGTTTTTGATGAGGGATTGGGCGATTGTGTTTTTGTGGTGGGGATCGAGTTATCCTGTCACATATTTTTTGTTTTTGCAGTAAAATAAGCCCATTACTTCTACATAGACTTACACTTATGACAGTAGAATTTGCACCAATTTTTGAGTTAGGACTTTCAGAAAAGCTACAGCTTCTTGAGGACTTATGGGATAACATTGCAACCCAACCAGCAAATATTCCTGTACTAGACTGGCAAAAAGAAGAACTAACTAAAAGAAAACTGTCTCACTCACAAGACCCCAGTTTAGCAAGTTCTTGGGACTCAGTAAAAGCAAGGATTCGCAGTAATCAAAGAAATGGCTAAGACTCTCATCATTCTTCCAGAAGCGGAACTAGACATTACAGAAGCCTATGATTGGTATCAAGAAAGGGAACTTGGATTAGGAGAAGAGTTCTTACGATGTATTGATGCTTCCATCCAGACTATTAAAAGAAACCCTGAAATATATGCATTTGCTCACGAAAAATACCGCAGAGCCTTAGTGCGCCGATTCCCTTACGCTATTTTTTACGAATACTTTGAGGACACAATAACGGTCTATGCTGTCTTTCATTGTTCTCAAGATTCCAAGAAGTGGCGTAATCGTTTAAATTAGATGGCTGATCGGGCGATCGCATTTTTGAGTGAGGGGATAGGGCGATCGCGTTTTTGTGTGAGTGATTGAGCGATCGCGTTTTTGTGAGTGGTTGGGCGATCGCGTTGGTTAATTCCTGAAAAAATGATCAAGCAGCTAACATCGCAGCAACAGATTCCTTAGACATAAAGCGGCGAAAGTCTAGAATCTCAACTAAAACAAGCTTGTCATCTGGTGAATAATGCAAAATTACTTGACCATCATCTTCTGCATAAGCGATCGCATCATTCGAGATTTCAATTAAGAGCGCATCAACATCTTTGCTATAGCTAATCTTTTTCATATCTAGATCTCCTACCAGGATAAAGGGTGATGATTAAAATGAACGAGCCAAAGTCCCGATAAACAACTCGAAGTACTAAATTTTCGTCTAATCGCTTTTGAGCTATTAGTTTATCTTCTTCTCCATTTTCTAACTTATCTGGCGATCGTACCGTCTCAAAAACAAAATCGAGATCGATGATTACTCCACGACTGGCTAAAACATCTATTTTTAATTGAGAATGTTCGCTAAATCGAACTTCTTTCATAAATTACTGTTAACACAACCCAATTTTAGCCTTTCAATACGCGATCGTCAAAATTAACTTGCTAACTCATGAGCGTTTTTGGTGAGGGGATGGGGAGATCGTGTTTTTGAGCGGATGAGTGGGCGATCGCGTTTTTTGTGAGTGGTTGGTGATTGCGGTTTTTGTAGGTGATTAGGCGATCACGCTTAGTAAATCTCAAGACAGTCTATATTTGCAGAAACTTCCAAACTTTGAATTACTTCACTCCCTAACCTTAATATTTGTTCGACTTGACTCGTTGGCACATTTCCACAACGTAACCAAATCACCTTCGGAGGCGAACCATACAAACGGCTTCTCTCAGCAAAATCCGCATCTTGAGTCACGATATAGAAATTATTGAGTTTAGCGAACTTCCATATCTCAGTATCAGTTTTATCAGCTAAAACATGAAACTGAACATGGCTACAATCAGGAAAAATATCAGCCAATCTTCCTCCCAACTTACGACTCAAATTTTGATCAAAAAGCAACCTCACGCAGCACCCACAACCGCCATCAATCTATGTTCTCTATCCGCAGCAAACTCTAAGCAAGCTCTAATATCCTGCTCTGTCAATTCTGGAAAGTCATCTAAAATTTCTGCATGAGACATTCCCGATGCTAACCACCCTAAAATATCATACACAGTAATACGCATCCGCCTAATGCAGGGCTTCCCACCACGCTTATCTGGTTCAATTGTAATGATGCTGCGATAGTTCATATTTGCTTATAATCATGTTTTTCAAGCTTAGCATAAGAGATATTTCATTTGAGTGGTTGGGCGATCGTGTTTTTGGTGAGGGGATGGGGCGATATGCAAAACCAAACTCAACCCATTAATCTTTCTTTCGCCTTCTCATAAGCAGGATCATGAATATCGAAACTAATCACCCTTACCCTTTTCGGCGCAGACTTTTCAAAAATCCGATAGACCAGCCTATATTCCGCATCATCAAAGGGAATCTCCAAAGCATGATAACCACGAAAATCACCCTTTAACTTATGACAACTCAAAATCCCACCAGTATAAGGAGTTGATTGCAAAATCGGCTTGAACAAACCCTCGAAATCAGTCCTCAAAACCATCGGCAAAATTGGCAGATCTTCTGATAGAACAAGTGGATGCACCTGCAAAAAATACTTAGCGCGTATAGCCACGCAGCTTAATCTCCCTATTCACCTGTTCCAAATCAAACTCCTCATCTAGAGTTCCCATTGTCACCCACTCATCTTCCTTAATAGGTTTAGCAATACGCTCAATTGCCTTAGACTCAGCAGAACTCAAAACTAATCGATTTTCTCTTTGTAACTTCTCCGCGATCGCCTCCCGCAACCAATTCATTCGTCCCTCTGAAGGCAAACTATTAAAAACATCTGAGGGCAAAGACACCGTGACGCGCTTAGTTATACTTTTTGCTTTCATTTCAGTACCTCTTAAAATCAATCCTCTTAAAAAATTCTATAAACGAATGCTTCAGAATGATTGCCATTATCGCACCTACTTTTGTTGCTTACGTTGTCGAGCTTTTGCCTTCACCGCCTGCATATCAAGAGGCGAAGCATCACCACTATCTAAACCAGCCTGAATATCTTGACGTAGCTCCTGCAAACGCAACTGCTGAAGTTGATCTCGTTCCTGCAACAATCTCAACCCCTCACGCACAACCTCACTAGCAGAATAGTACAAGCCAGTATTAACCTTTCTCTGTATAAAGCTTTCTAGCTCAGGCGTTAGAGACACATTCATAAATTTAGTCCTCTAATAATCTTGACATCAATATTCTCGCTGCAATAACAGTAAATAGCAATAACTGTTATTAAATTTATTGCTATTGTTTGTTGCTGTTGAGTAGTTGGGCGATCGCGTATTTTTTTGTGGGTGATTGAGCGATTGTATTTTTTGTGAGAGATTGTGCGATCGCGTTTTGGTGAGGGGATGGGCGATCGATTTGACACAAATCTATGACAGAGTTGTATGTACACTTGTACACACTATAATTAGATGAAGTATCAATGGGACAAAAACAAAGCCACATCAAACCTTCAAAAACACGGTATTGAGTTCGCTGACGCAGTATCAGTGTTTTCAGACGATCTCGCTATCACAATTCCAGACAACAGATTTAATGAAGATCGATTTGTCGCTATTGGCATAGATGCCTTTGGCAGAATCTTAGTCGTTGTTTTCACATGGCGCGGTGAAGACATCCGTTTGATTTCAGCACGATTAGCCGAGCGCCGAGAACGTAAACAATATGAAGAGGATTAAAAAACATGGAAACAGAATATGACTTCAGCAAAGGCAAACGTGGTGCGATCGAGCCAGTCGCTAAAGGTAAAACTCGTATTACAATTCGTCTAGACGATGACATTTTAGAATGGTTTCGCTCAGAAGCTAACAACAAAGGCGGCGATAATTATCAAACATCTATCAACGAAGCTTTACGTCAACATATCCATCAACAAACTCAAGAACCGCTAGAAAGTATATTGCGTAGAGTTTTGCGAGAGGAACTTACTCAAAGTCAATCCAATTGAAATCTTTCCCATTTAGGATTGTGATTGATTAGGCGATCACTTTTTTAGTGAGAGATTGTGCGATCGCGTTGATGATTACTGATGTTTGTCAGAGAAAATTAAAAAAATACAATGTTGCTACAAATGTTGTAACATTATGAACCAATGATGCTTAAACATAGCCTAACTGAGAAATAGCCATGCTTCTAAATGTCAAAAAAAGGGGAAACTCCCTAAGCGTGATCATTCCAAAAGAAATGGCAGCCAGTATGAATGTTGATGATGGCGATAAACTTTTTGCCACGAAAACTCCCTCTGGATATGAGATATCTGCATACGATCCCAATTTTGCAAAAAAGATGGAAGTAGCCAGACGGGGGATAAAAAAATATCGCAACGCATTGATTGAATTGGCTAAATGATTGAACCTTATTGGCTTGAAATGCATGAAATTTGTGCGATACACAATGAGATTATTGTTGAGTCAGGTGGTACTGCGGGAATTTTGAATGATGGCGCTTTGGATTCAACTTTATGCAAACCTAGAAATTTGTATTATTACGAAAAAGATGTCACTCTATATAAACTAGCCGCATCTTACGGATATGGGCTAGTTAAAAATCATTGTTTTGTTGATGGTAATAAGAGAATAGCCCTAGTCGCTGTTTATACATTTTTAGCGATTAATGGAATTGAACTTATAGCATCAGAGACTGATGCAGCAAACTTTTTCTTAGAATTAGCCGCAAGTTTTAGTAAACAAGAAGAAGATATGGAGAGATTAGCAACTTGGCTGAAAATTAATAGCGAACCTATTAACAATTAATAGATTAGGCGATCGCATTTTTTGTCAGTGATTGGGCGATCGCACTTTAGGTTTGAATTGTCGCAACCACGATCTGGATAATCTCTATATCGCCATTTGTGCCGTGCGAAGCACGCCTCAAATGGCAAAAAATGGGAAGAATCGTTTTGCGATTCTTCCCATTTTTCACTTTTCTCGAACTGACGTTAAAATTAGCCCAATCGTCGGATTATCATCATTATCTTTATAGAGCTGATCGTAAATTTGCATGTAGTTGACGACGTTACTTTTCTGGCATAAATATTTTTAGATGTTCTTACGATTCGACTAGCTGCCGAGCAATGTACCAAGTGAGCAGCCCAGTCACGATCGCGATCGCACTCAGCGCAAAAATTACCTTCTGTAATCCAAAATATGATTCAGCAATACCTGCTACAGATAGCGGCAAACTGAGAGCAATATTCACCGCATTATTTTGTAAGCCAAAGACTTTACCACGAACATCTTCAGGGGTTTCTTCTTGGATCACCGTCTGCATGGGGATAACACATAAGCCTGCAAAAATGCCAGTACCCGCGATCGCAATTAGCCCCAAACCAAAGCGATCGCTAAAAACTGCCAACATTGACAAAAACACAGACATCCCCCCAGAGCCAATCAGAGAAAGTGTCTGCCGACTACAACTATGTCCTAACTTGGCAACGATCGCCGCACCGATCGCCATACCCATACTTGCTACAGCCAATAAAAACCCAAACTGTTCTGATTTAATTTCAGGCATGACCTCAGCTAAACGAACCGCTAATACTGTCAAAGCGGCAATGATCGAAAAAGTGCAAATTAGCTGGATTAATGCTGATAGCGAAGTCTTCTTATGTTTAAGATATTGCAAACCTTCTTTGATGTCATTCCAGAGGTGAAAACTGTCACGGTGTAAGTCTTCTTTAGTTTCACCTGTTTTCAATAAAATTAAGATAATTCCTGCGAGTAAATAACTACCACCCACAAGGACTTCTTGCCCGACATTGTGCCAGAGATGATCGGATAGAGCTAAGAGCGGCTCACCAAGGGCAAATCCTAAAATCAAAGCCGCCATAATCGTCGTTGTATAGAGTGAATTGGCGGCTAATAGTTTTGGTTTCTCAACGACAAGGGTAATAGCTGATTGTTCGGCAGGGGTGAAAAACTGCGTGAAGGTTGAGACCAGAAAAGTAATGCATAGCAATCCCCAAAATCCTGTTGGTGCGCCCCAAGGTAACACACTGTTTTTAGTTACCCATAGTAATAGGGGAATACTAAGAACCAAAACTCCTCGAAAGATATTGGAACTGACTAAAACTGTTTTTTTATTCCATCGATCAACATATACACCAGCGATCGACCCAAATAAAATCGCGGGAATCGTAAATGACACCATTACTGCGGAGACCCAACCGCTAATCGTTTCGCCTTCATGCTGAAATTGTGTAGAAACGATCGCAATCACAAGTACTAAAAAAATTTTGTCCGCAATTTGTGAAAAGACCTGTCCACTCCACAGCGATAAAAAATTAGGATTGCGAAGCACAGATTTAGAATCGGTCGGTAAATCTGGTGTTTCTGTGGTTTCGCCATTTAAGATTTCGCCATTGCCATTATTAATGTGAAGATCTGGATGACGAGGATCGTGCGGTTCTGGCAGATTAGGTGTAGGTGGATCGAATAAATGGGTCATATATTAAAAAAGCAGTTATCAATCAGAGCCGAAGACTGGATTGGTCTATCAAAATGATACTGTGCATAGGCTCGTAACAGTCTTTCAACTGTGAGCCAATCTGTTGTGTGCGTCTCTAAAATATTATCTGCTAAATCAGTCTGTGCAAGCTCTTGTATAGCCAGAAGTTCAGATGCATTGAGGTAGTGACTAATGCGATTATGCATGGCTTCACTAATGCTTATCTCATGGCGATCGCCGTTCGGATTACCGCCACTCGCAAGATCGGTTATTTCAAGGTTGATGACACCACCACCAACAATACTAAACCCTGCTTTCCATTTTGGCTGGTGGCTATTGGCAACCACTGGGCTTTGACTTATACAACAACTATGCACTTGTGGAGCAAATCCTGCGATCGCCAGCAAGTGATAAATGCCATGACTTAAATGTGCCAAAACATTTTGATTTTCAGCTTCCTGAATGCGATTTAGATGCTCGACTAGCACTAAAAATAGTTCTTCCTGTGGTTGAGCAGATAGTGCTTGTATGAGGGTAAGTTCTGACAAATATTGGGCAGCTGTGAGTTTAGCCAAAGTTTTGCCTAAACCGACAAAAGACTGCAATACTTCAGCGTTTTTAATTCGATCCATATTGCGACCTACAGAAATCTGCAAATCATTAACCACAAATAAGCCAGATCGCCCTGCCATTGCTGAGCGATGTTTTCTTGCTCCTGCGGCAACGGCTTTAATCAAGCCATGCTCCTTGGTGAGGATCGTCAATAGGCGATCGTTTTCACCTAAGGGCATACCCTTAAGGTTTATTCCTGTGGTGCGATATTCTTTAGGCAATTTAAAACTCTTGGATGGGTAAATGGACTAAAATAGCGATTATCAATTATTTTTGTAGCAAATACAGCACTTTGCGCTGGCTTAAAACCTAGAAAAGCTCCTGAAAGTTGCGCTTCGCGCCACTTTTAGATTTTTGCGGTATCTCTTAAAAGCCTAAATAGGCTGTAAGCCCCCTGTAACCATTTCTATAGCCACAATGAATCCTGCCAATCGCGATTTGAGTTCAGTTTTAAGTCGGATTACTAATAAGTTACAACAAGATCAAGTTGTTAGTGACACCCTGCAAAACCTCAGAGAACAACTTGATGTCGATCGCGTGGTTTTGTACTACTTTTACACGAAATGGAAAGGGCAAGTGACCTTTGAGGCAATCAGCGATCATAAATACTCGATCATTGGCTCAACAGGGGCAGATGATTGCTTCAATTTAGAATATGCAGCACTTTATTTGGCGGGACGCATACATGCGATTAATGATATTGAGCAGGCTCCGATTAGTGATTGCCACCGAGATTTTTTGAGGGATATACAAGTGCGATCGAATTTAGTTGCACCCGTTTTAACTAATGAAAAATTATGGGGTTTACTAGTTGCTCATCATTGTCAAGATTGTAAAATCTGGCAAAACTCAGATATTGACTCCATCTGCGAGTATTCTAATTATCTAGCCTCTGCGCCTTCAATTAGCTCTTCCTATTCTTCTTAGGGGCTGAGACTTAATTCTTTATTTTAACTTCAGTTCAACGAAAGCGAAAAGCAGGAAGAATCGCTAAGCTATTCTTCCTGCTTTTCGCCATTTGCGTCGTGCGAAGCACGACGCAAATGGCTATATTGAACTCAAGTTATTTTATTGCAAAGCCCTTATTGCGTTCTAAATCAAATCGATAGGCTTGAAACCCAGTAAAGTTAGCACGTTTCTCAGAATTAGGAAGCGCAATAGCTATATGCTCAAAGGGAGATAGGTGAGCAGGCTTAGAAGTTAAGAGGCGATCGTGCAGTTTTACATCATCGGCGAGACTCCTCACACCATCGTGATTGAGATAACTAACTCGCGCACATCGCCCTACTGACACTTTCACCAATTCATTAATATCACTAATTTCGTCAATATCTTCTTGTTTAATTAATGGTAAATGCCACTCACCTGCGGCTAGTTGCTGAGGCTGACTTGCATCATAGGCTGCTTTCATTTTATGAGCCAAGGCTTGAATTTCTGGCTGTGCATCGGGATGACAGCGTTGTTCAAAAAAGTTTTGATATTCTGTTCCCGAACAAATCACTGTAATTGTGGAGAAGGGTTCTAAAAGACGATTGACTACTTGTTTGTGAATGCCAATATGTATTAGTTGCTTGGCATGGCGAATAGCATCATTTTTGGCTGCTTTCCATATCTCTGAAGCTGCTTCAATTTCATCTTCTGTAACTTCGGTTTGAGCCGACATTCCCTTTTGATTTTTTCCCCAATGTAATGGATAAACTTCTTGACTCTCAACTAGTTTGATCATCTTCTCGACGGGAATAGCGCGGCTGCTGCTACTATTTTTACTGAGCATTCGATGGGTCATGAATTCTGAATGAATCATGCGATGGTAAGTTAGTACAAAAGTAGTTAGACGATCGCCTGCTAGGTTAACGCTATCAGTAATAATGGCGGCTTGAGGTTGAAACATATTGTTTAATCTAAATAGGTAAGGATGGGCGGCGCTTC
>JBJTVM010000706.1:0-4105 GCA_046081205.1 Pseudanabaena sp.
TTCTCTCTCTAATTGCTACATCAAATTTTGGTCACACCCGTCTTGGCTTACTATTGTTGACCAATTTACTAAGCGATAAACTTGTCTTCACACTAGGTTTGCTAATGATAGGAATTGCATTCGCTCTATCAGTTTTGTCCCTATCTTATGGGAAGCAATATAAGATTTCGAGTTGTAAGGCTATAACCACTCTGGCAAGTTCTTCTTATGCAATATATTTAACTCATGCAATGGTAATTCAAGCCTTATCTAAAGCTAATAGCTTATTCAAGATTCCCGAATTTCCTTTTTGGATAATGATGATGATATCCTGCTTGATTGTGGGTTATGTATTCCATTTGCTTTTCGAAGTTCCGTTGATGAGGCTCCGTAATGTAGTTATTCCCTCAGGATCTTAGGCTCTTCTTCAGTTAAGTTGGCAAGTTAGCCTTCGTCTACTGTGTATTCAGTTTACAGCTCGGCATAACATAGCAGTGTGGCGGATTGACAGATGAACGCTAGTGAATCTAGTATCTCTGCAACCTCTGACTTTATCCGTTATACCAAAGCACAAGATGTCGTAGCCATTTTGTGCTTTGGTATTAGCTATCGGCTGGGGCTGTTTTCTTTGCAATCGCTCACCATTCCTCTAGCCCTACTCACCTGACACCGCCAACCACATCTGAGCCGTTCGAGGCGGTACCAACAGAGAAAAGCGATCGCCCGATACAGTCATGTCATAGCCATGAATCAGATCCTCATAGCGACCAGGATTGATCAGTCCCCAAGTATTGAACTCAGCCCACTGATTCGATCCACCTTTGTTGATAGCCACAATTCCCGTAGACCCTCTACGGAAAACCAACAAAACATCGCTTTCGTACAGGATGTGCATCGGTTGACCATGGACAGCATTGTGAAATTTAATCATGGCAACGATGTTTGGTCGCTTGTAAATATCTAACCAGCGATCGCGATCCTGCGCATGGTAAGACTCGTTGTGGTCAGAATAAATCAGCGGCACGCCGCCATCTCGACCCAAAATATAGGCATGGGCTAAATGCTCATCCTGAGGATCGAACAACCAAAACCGAAACCCATTGTTGTGGGGAATATCGTGGTTGACTACAAAGGTCACAGAGCGATTCCAAGGAAGCGCATTACCTTGATTTTGGGGATGTGCTAACGACCGCAACGAGCCGCCAAACCCAAATGCCTCGCGGATGGTTTGGAAGAGGGGAAAATCATAGGCAGCAATCCTAGTTTCTTGCAGAAATGGCTTGAGAAAAGTATTTTCGTCGTGATCTCCCCCTGTCAATACCTCCCCAAACCAAAATTGATCCTGAAACATGGGATCATCCGCCAAACTATCCACCATCCGTTCCGTTATGTGCTTAACCGCATCAATTCGGAATCCATCAAACCCCATTTCAGTCAGCGCCTTCACCATGGCCTTCTGCTGTTTAATCACCCAGTCAGAATCTTTGAGATCGGGCAATCCCGATAGGTTTTGAAACTGCACCGCTCCCCGATCCGACCATTCGCCCCCTTCGATTTCGCCAGCATGGTTAAAGTCCCACGGAGAAAATAAGCCTTCGCTCAGGTCACCATACAATCGGTTCTCAGCATAGACTGCTGCTTCAGTTTGATAGCGTGCCAGTTCCGCTGCACCAGGAAAATTAAAGCGATCGGGACGATCTTCATTAGCCATGTGGTTCAATACCAAGTCAGCATAGACCCGCAGCTTGGGACTGCCGTCATGACAGGCTGCTATCAACCGTTCCAAATCACGGTTGCCCCCTAGGTAGGACAAGAGCACTCGATAGTCTTTAGGCTGATACCGCTGCCACCATTGATCACCCTTTGGATCCGAATATAGAATCGGTGGGAGCAACACGGCTCCATACCCTGCGTCTCGAATCTCATCTAAGTGGTCGAGAATATCGCTGTATCGCCAATTAAAAGCATGGAGAGTCGCATTACGCATATTTTTTAGTCGTCCAATTCGCGTTGTTATGGTGAGCGAAACATAGAAACTGGAATAAATCCTTCAGCTCAAACTGCAGAAACAGCCAGTTAATGATAGCCCCTCTTTTTATATCATATTCTCCTTTTATATCAATATTGATGTAAGGAATATACAAGAAAATAAAGAACCGATTTTTTGTGGCGCGGCGAATTCGCGCCACAAGAAAATTTGGTTTCTTATTAAATCGCAGAACCCTAATATCATTGAGTTGCGATCGCCTGGGATTGTTCATTGGAAGAATTCTATCCAAATGGAAACAGATGAAGACGTTTTTGGGGTATAGATTTAACGGGTGATCGCCTCAGTTTTGCAGAAGACACATGTTCATAATCTGAACAGCCAATAGCCTGTTCAGATAGTGCTTTGCAGGGATGTGCAGTGCATTTCAAGCGATAATCTCCTGTAAAAAATGCACAACGGCTACAGGGAATTTGGTGCAATCGCTTCAATTGAGCTATGCCATCATGGAGCACAAAGCAAATAGATAGGAAGAAATCAACTAAAACTAGCCAGATGAGAATAGGAAATAGTGAAGCGAATGTAAAGTGATTCATGTTTGTAAGGAATGAATGAAAAGGCTAAACACTGATTTTGATAAGCGTTGGGAGAGTTGATGAATGCTGAGCCAAGAAAACAGCATCGCAAAATTGATATTCAGCCCAAGTGCATCTAGCAAGTGCATTCTATTATAAGGTATTCAAAAAATTTTATTTGTATCAACCATTTAGCAAAATGGTATTATGACATAGGCTGGATGGAGTTGAGCAGTTTAATTCGCTCTCCTTTTCAGAATCATCCAAAAATTCTACCGTGATTTTCCTCATCATCCATTTCATCGTCCTCGATTTAGTAAACAATATTGTTCTAGGCAATATTTGAGATCTTCAGCACCGGGCAATAAAGGATCGGTGCTGAGGTCTTCCAACTCCTCTAGCAACCCCAGCGCACCCCAATCTACTAAAATATCCCAATTCATCGGCAAGCTGTTGCAAAATGCCATGGTTACTAACTCCAAGTAGGTTATTTCATATGCATTTCGAGACGTTCTTTCTCGCATAAATGGATTGCGATCCATATTTAGTAAGACTGCCGTCATCAGCTTAATTTGCTCATTATCCCAATTGGTAATTAAACCATATTGTTGTCCTTTAACTGTGGCAAGTAGTGCCCGAGGTTGGTTTAGTTTTGCCGCTCTGACAATTTCCAGACAGCGATCGCGAATTTCATCATCAATCAGCCCAAACAAACTAAACATCATCCAATCCAAACTCACATCGCTCTCTTGGATTGAAATGTCTGGATGAGCAGACCACAAGCATTCAGCGGCATGAACACATTGACTCAGATGAGGATAGTTTTGGGAAATCTGCTCAAAAATCAGTCGATCAATCTCACAATTGAGTAAATGAAGGGCATCTAATCCTTTTAGCAATTCATCCCGCGACCAAATCACCACCATTGGTTGATAGTCTCTTGCTTGATTTGTAAAAAAATGAACGTAATCTTTAGCGATATTTTCTAGTTTCTGTAAGATACATCGCCGCTCGATCGTCCAGTCAGGGTATTCTATTTCTTCCATTATTTTGTTACTACTTCCCTATGAACCGGCTCAAAATTAATGAATCCAATTAGAGCCAGTTGCAATTCCCTTTGATAAAACAGTTTTAGGAATTGCATTACATTTAACCCCTGGAGAACCAAATCCACCATATTGATCGAAGTTTCCTTGAACCTGCAAATTTGGGGGAAGTTTGGCAATGCTAGTTTTGAACAAAAAAGGGTTTCCTTCAACTACCATTGCATTGCATTGTATTGTACAGCGCTTTGCGCTTAATCAAAACCCAGAAATATTTTTGAAAGTGGCGCGAAGCGCCACTTTCAAAAATATTTCTGTACTACTCAAAGCCTCAATAGGCTGTAAAATAGTATTTTCTGTCAAATATCTAACAATTATTAGAAATCGTTACTTCAAAGCTTTGGCTGAGATGAGCAAGTTATCGGCAAACTGAGGTGCCAAATTCTGTTTGTTGCTTTTGCAGTTGTCTAGTTTGGGCAGCCGTAATCAATGCTGGCAGAGTAAATACATAATCGCGATCG
>JBJTVM010000707.1:0-1607 GCA_046081205.1 Pseudanabaena sp.
TTCCTGAAGCGCAAACCTATAGCATCTATAGCGAAGATGTCTATTTCAAAGATCCTGTGTATAACTTTCGTGGGATTAAGCAATATCAAAAGATGATTGGGTTTATTACCTTTTGGTTTAAAAATCTCAAACTAGAACTCCGTGATATTAACCGTACCGAAAATCTCGTTAAGGATAGCTGGACAATGAGTTGGGATGCACCTTTGCCTTGGAAACCTCGAATTAGTGTTACAGGTTGGAGCGATCTGACTGTAGATAAATTTGCAGATACATTGGGCAATGGAGAAGGCGATCGCGAATTAATTATTTCCCATGTTGATTATTGGGAATGTACCAAACTTGATGTGATTAAACAGCATTTTGTTTTTTCCTAGCAAAGAGGCTTGCTTATATGTGTTTTACTTTGCATAAATTTTGTACACTGAAGCTAGTGATAAGCGATCAAATAAAATAGCGAGAAAATCAATGTTTGCAGAAACGAGAGAATTTTCGCCTACGCAGTTTGCTAAAACTAGATGTACAACTAATGGCACACCGTCTTTTTGGGCTTGGAGTGGTTATCTGTATTCCTTTATGCCCAATGAGCCAAGCCGTAAGTTGTTCCAAATCGCTGGGATGAATGTGGCGCGATGTATAGACAAGGGAGATGGCTCATGGGACTTCACTTCGCGAGAAGTGATTCTATATCTTGATCCTGAGACTAGAGAGATAATCCGTCATTGGCAAAATCCTTGGACTGGTGAGATGTTACCCGTAGTACATGTCGCTAATAGTCCGATTCAAGGTACATTTCGGCACAATATCCCTGCCGAGGTTGTAGGCGATACTGCAACTTTCATTTTCGACTTATTTGCTCAATATCCTAATCCTCTTGCTGACGATCCTAAATTTGCTGAATATTGCGATCGCCCGATATACAGTGCCGTCGAGTTATTTAAACTCTCTGTTCCTGTAGCTGATCTCGAAGATCCTACAACCACAACGGTATCCAAATTAGTCATGTCATGGGATCGTGTGGGGCCATGGCTACCTTGGATGAAAATGGGACAGCGTGAGGGGAATCTAATTTATAGTGCCTCTGGTAAGAAGGTTAAAGATTTTAACGAGCTACCACTGGTTCTCAAAAGAGAAATTGAAACCCGTATCCCTTTGTTTAGGGATGCGCCATCTGAAAAAACTGAAGGTGCAGAAATGACATCATGGCAATATTTCAAACAGCATTTTGATGCTTATCTGCAAGGTGTTACTTTCCCGATTCCCACGAGCTAAACGGACACAAAACGGCTACGCAGTTTTGTGTTCGTTTATAACTGTCACCAAGTGTAAATAAACGTCAGTTCGACGAAAGCGAAAAATGGTAAGAATCGCTAAGCGATTCTTACCATTTTTCGCCATTTGCGGCGTGCTTCGCACGCCGCAAATGGCGATATCGAACTCACGTTAAATAAGACATACACCGCTTCGCGCTCAAACCCAAACCAAGAAAATTTTTGAAAGTGTTGCAAAGCAACACTTTCTACAACTCCTGTGGGAAGCCCATGGCGCGGTAGATGATGCCCGAGTAGAAGTCGACGTTCGGATACAGCTTGCGGGCGACGAAGTACTCG
>JBJTVM010000708.1:0-1432 GCA_046081205.1 Pseudanabaena sp.
TGGTGGCGCGAAGCGCCACCATTCTCTCTTTTGGTAAAAATCACAGCCCTATGGCTGTGATTTTTTCTATTTGCTGCTTTGACCTTCTTCGCGACTAGAGGTTTGGATATACAAAGTTAGCAAGAAGACGGTAGGTACAAATACTGCTAAGACAGTAGCGAGAAGACCAAGAAAATTAGTTTCCATAAATTTGAATTTGAGTGCTGATTTTTAGAGATTTTGATGACTACCAATATTCTAAGTTCAAAATTGATTAGTCTTACGAAAAAATTTAAAACCTCAAAAATTAGTTAGTACTTTGCACCGACTAATTTTTGAGCGATTAGGCTTCCCAGAGCTTACTGATATTCTTTTCAAGGCGTTCTGCGGCTTCCGCAAAGACTTGTGCTGAGTTATCCAGCATTTCCCCAGCATGAAGCTCAAGGAGCTTAGTAGACAGGGCAATGCGATCGCGTGACTCATCAATATCCACAACTACAGCCTTGATCATGTCATTGATTTGAAAGACACGGGTAGGATCACTAACGGGCTTTTGGCTCATTTCCTTAACATGCAACAAGCCTGAAACCCCATCAAACTGCACAAATACACCGAAAGGACGAATATTAGTAACTTTGCCACTAATAAGCTGCCCCTTGGCAATTTGATTCATTGCTGCAAGTTTGGCGGCTTGACGATTAGATAGCACCAACTTTTTACGAGTCTCATCAGCATCTAAGACCATCACAGGGATAGTTTTGCCAACTAATTTGGCGAGATCTGAAGTATCAGAAAGGTGCGATCGCGGTACAAACCCACGTAAACCTACAGAGTCAACGATCACACCACCGCTATTTGTGCCGATCACCTTAGTTTCAAAAACCTTGGACTCTGCTTGGTAATCACGGAGAGTCTGCCAAGCTTGCTTAAATAATAAACGTCGCACCGAAAGTTTTACTTCCCCATCAGCATTCTGACTACTAATGATCAGAAACTCGTATTCATTACCGATGGGGAAAGCATTACTATTGGAGCGCGAAGAACCACTGAGCGTGGCTTCTTCGATGGGGAGGAAACCTAAAGATTTAGCGCCAATATCGACATAAATGCCACTACTTTCGACTGAGACTACCTTGCCCTTCACGGTTTGCCCAACGGCGAATTCGTAGTTATGCTCGGCGAGGGCATTGGCAAAATCATCGGCAGAAAATGGCTGAATATTTGTTGTGGCGTTCATGGATATGAATATGCGTAGGTAGCGTTGCTTGCGTGTATTTTAGTGCAATTGTCTCACAGCACTTATAAAGAATGTGAAGTAAGTCTATCTTTTTCTGTTTTTCTTAGTTTTTGCAAAGCTCCCCTATGGCAAACTTTCAAACAAATGATTTTTACTATGAAGCCAATTTTGGTGTTTCCAGAGCCTTCGGCACTGGTCATCTAAAACGTGATCGAC
>JBJTVM010000709.1:0-10600 GCA_046081205.1 Pseudanabaena sp.
CATGCTATAGCCGATGACTTGTGTGTACACTGTAGCTTTGCAAGGGGGGATTAAGGGAGGTAAAAGCAGAAATTTACACTAAAGTAAGAGACTTCTCAAACACACTCTAATTCTTGTGTGAGAAGGGTGTAGCGCTTGCTGGCACTGGTCAGCTAATGAGGGATAGGTGCTGAAACGTCCATTTCAAGCCGATAAAAAAGGCGGAAATACGTCGATCACGTTTTAGATGACCAGTGCCAAGGTGCTGGAAACACCAAAATCGGTTTTTGAAAGCCCGCCAACGGCGGGCTTTCAAAAAACCGATTTTAATAATGAGAATTGCTGAGGCTGTATGTTATTCCTCACTTGGCTGAGCAACTTCAAACTTAGTTCGTGGTAAAGCCGCCACGATCGCATCCAGAACTTTGCTCACAGGGATGATCTCCATTCCGTAATTTTGCATTACCTGCATACTTGGAATAATTGCCCGTTTAAATCCTAACTTTGCAGCTTCCTTTAAACGTAAATCTAATTGTGAAACAGGGCGTACCTGTCCACCAAGTCCCACTTCACCAATCATCACTGTGCGCGGATCGACCGTGCGATCGCGAAAACTGGCGGCAACAGCGATCGCTACTCCCAAATCCACCGCAGGCTCTGCCACATTCAAACCTCCTGCTGCTGCAACATAAGCGTCAAGTTTTGATAAAGGAATGCCAATTCTTTTTTCGAGAACTGCGAGAATTTGCAGAAAGCGATTGGTTTCAATTCCCGTTGTCGTGCGTCGTGGCGAGGAATAACTGGTGGGACTGACGAGGGCTTGTAACTCCACCACAATTGGGCGCGTTCCCTCACAAGCGACAATCGTGGCAGTCCCAGGGACAGATTCATCACGATTGCCAAGAAATAATTCCGAAGGATTGGAAACTTCGCGCAAGCCGCGATCGATCATCTCAAATACACCGATTTCCTGCGTTGCCCCAAAGCGATTTTTGACCGATCGCAATAATCTATGGGTAGCAAAGCGATCTCCTTCAAAATAGAGAACTGTATCGACCATATGTTCTAACACTTTTGGGCCTGCGATCGAGCCTTCTTTAGTCACATGACCAACAATAAATAGTGAGATATTCTCACGTTTTGCCACTCTCATCAAAGCCGCCGTACATTCCCGCACCTGCGAAACGGAACCGGGAGCAGCATTCAAATTAGAGAAGTAGAGGGCTTGAATACTATCAATTACCGCAACCTTGGGGCGAAGAGATTGTAGTTCTGTTAAGACCGTTTCTAAATCTGTTTCCGCTAACAAATAGAGATCTTCAGAATTCTCTTCTAAGATTCCTAACCTTTGCGATCGCAGTTTCACCTGTTGTGCTGACTCCTCGGCACAGACATAGAGCGTAGGGTAGCGACTCATCAGTTTTTGCGCCATACCTAATAACAGGGTACTTTTGCCAATCCCTGGTTCACCCCCAATCAGCACAAGGGAACCAGCCACAATACCACCACCCAATACGCGATCAAGTTCTTCATAGCCAGAAGGCGATCGGGCTTGGTCATTGTCAGTAATTTGCGAGAGGGTTAAGGATTCTCTAGGTTTGGCTTTGCCCTTAGATTTGGCTGTACCAAGATGTGAGAATGTGGCGATCGCATTCGTACTTGTAGAGATGACAGGAATTAGTTCTTCTTGCAAAGTTCCCCAACTGGAGCAAGCAGGACATTTCCCATACATCTGCGGGAAGTCTGCACCGCAGTTACTACATACATATCGAGATTTTGCTTTTGCCATTATCCAAATATATCGCCAAAATGATCTCGCATCTAATACCAAAGCACAAAATGGCTATGCCATTTTGCGCTTTTAAAACTGTTACAGGGTTTGGTTTTTAATTCACAGAAGTGTCGCCACGCTTCTGTGAGTGGGTATAACGTTCAAGTAGAAGAAATATTTCTCTGTTAAAGTCAGTGCGACGAAAGCGAAAAGTGGGAAGAATCGCTAAGCGGTTCTTCCCACTTTTCGCTATTTACAGCGTGCTTCGCACGTCGCAAGTGGCGCTATCGAACAACGTTAATACTTAGCAAATGAACGACTGGGGGGAGCCGTAAATTGTGGAGGGCGATCGCTATTTGAATTGTTGATATTTTGAGAATTAGGACGTAAAGGCGATCGCATTAACGCTTCAGGATTAAAACGATAGCCAATATTGCGTACCGTTTGGATTAAATTGGGCTGCTGAGGATCAACCTCAAGTTTTTTGCGTAACGATAAAACATGAGTATCCACAGTACGCGGATTATTAATCTCATCTGGCCAAGCACGCTGCAAAAGCTCCGCGCGACTGAGTGCTAGTCCTTCCGATTGCGCGAGAACGTACAGCAAACTAAATTCTTGAGGCGTTAAATCGATCGCATTTCCCTTTAAACGCACTTGGCGTTGCACTAGATCGATCTTCAGTACGCCATAGTCCAAACAAGCAGGGGGCGCAGATGTGCGTAATCTGCGGGTCAAAGCCTCCACCCTTGCCAAAAACTCTTGCATTCCAAAAGGCTTAGTCAAATAGTCATCCGCACCCGCCTTTAAACCTTCCACAATGTCAGACTCATTGGTGCGTGATGAAATCACAAATATTAATGAACTTCTTTGCTTATGAAGCCAACGACATAACTCAATACCATCCCCGTCAGGCAGATCGGTACTTAAGATCACCAAGCTCGGCTGCTGTTTTTGAAATACCAGCTTTGCTTGCTGACAACTGACCGCCTGAAATACCGAATAGCCAATCTGCTGCAAATGCCAGCCCAAGAGAGAGGCAAGATTCGGATTACCTTCTACAATTTCTATGCTGATTGGAATCAAAGAAATACTCTCCTGCCGAGTAGTGCCTATAGCTCTCGGATTATAGAAATGCATCATAACTTAGTGTCAGACCATATTTTGTAGCTGTAATTACCCTCTAGATTGCGAAAATCACTGTCTTACACCTTATATAGCCTGTATCAGGCTAGTGAAGTACAGGTTTGTTTCCCCGCCGAAGGCGGGGAAACAAACCCATGTACCTCGCTTGATTGAAAAACGCTATATATCGAATTCATGTCTTTTTAGGACTACCAAAAGATTAGTGCGATGGCGCTGATCAGACTCTCCTGCTTTTAGGAAATCGTGTGATTTGTAACGCAACATCCACAGACAATCAGGTAACATTGCATACAGTCAAGCTTTGCCTGACTGTATGCAATTACTTACTTCTCAAGATGCAACAACTAACACCTAATCCCAGCTTTAGCTTGACCATTCGCGTGCAACTCCTAAACCGCGCAGGAATGCTATCTTCAGTTATTGGCGCTCTAGCTGAAGCGGGAGGGAATCTCGGACAGATTGACCTGATCCAACAAACGCGCAAAATTTCGGTACGTGATATCACTGTAAACGCCTATAGTGCCGAGCATATGGACAAATTGATTGCCGTCGTCAAGGCAGTCCCTGAAATTCGTGTCCTTGATGTTTATGATCGCACTTTCCAAATTCACAAAGGCGGCAAAATCAATCTCGAAGCTAAAGTAGCCGTTAAAGGACAAGACGATCTGGCGATGGTTTATACTCCTGGGGTGGGGAGAGTCTGTATGGCGATCGCTGAAGACAAGCGCAAGGTTTATGACTATACGATTAAATGCAACACAATCGCCGTAGTTACCGATGGCACGGCTGTACTAGGACTAGGTGATATTGGACCTGAAGCAGCGATGCCTGTTATGGAAGGTAAAGCGATGCTTTTCAAGCAATTTGCTGGACTCGATGCATTTCCGATTTGCCTGAGCACCAAAGATGTTGACGAAATCGTGGAAACTGTAAAACGTATTTCACCAGCATTTGGGGGGGTGAATCTCGAAGACATTAGCGCTCCACGTTGCTTTGAAATCGAAAAGCGGCTCAAAGAAGAACTTGATATTCCTGTGTATCACGATGACCAACATGGCACGGCTGTTGTTGTCGTTGCTGCAACTATCAATGCTCTCAAGGTCGTTAGTAAGCCAATTGATACCGTCCGTATAGTGATGAATGGGGCAGGTGCATCAGGGATCGCTGTAGCCAGACTTTTGCGTGAAGCAGGTGTAAAGCAAATAGAGATGTGTGACTCTAGAGGATGTATTAGCAAGGATCGCCCCGATCTCACTCCCGAAAAACTAGAGTTTGCGAGCGATCGCTCTGGTTCTTTAGCAGATGTGATTAAGGGAGCCGATATGTTTGTTGGTCTGAGTGTAAAGGGTGCGCTCACTCCTGAAATGGTGAGAAGTATGGCTCCTGCACCGATTGTCTTTGCGATGGCAAATCCTAACCCCGAAATTCAACCAGAACTAGTAGAAAACGATGTCGCAGTCATTGCCACAGGTCGCAGTGACTATGCTAATCAAATTAATAATGTTCTCGCCTTCCCAGGAATTTTTCGTGGTGCGCTTGATGCAAGGGTTACCAAAATCACGACCCAAATGAATCTAGGCGCTGCTCAAGCGATCGCTTCTTTGGTCAGCAGCAGCGATCTTGCGCCTGATTTCATTATCCCTTCTGTATTTGATCCCCGCGTTTCCCATGCCGTGGCTGCCGCAGTCCATTCTGTAGCACGTCAGCAAGGGCTAGCCAAAACATAGAGAAAAGGGCGTGCAAAGCAAGCCCTTTTCTCTATGTTTGCATGTAAATAAACTCATCTACTAAATTCAGAAGTCGTTCGATCGCATCATTAAGCTTGATTGATTTTACAGGAAATCCATGGGCAACCCGATTTCTAATTTCATTTAGAGTAATCGCTCTCTCAAACTGATCGGGCGAAATGGCTAACTGAGTATATAGGTGATGAATCATTAATATGGTTGGCAAGCGATCAATAGGTATTAATAAATGCCTCGCATGTCTTCGCATTAAGATCTCCGCAAAGATCCACAGCAATAGAAAGGCGGCTTCATGCTCTCCAACTGAAATTAATTTGGCGATCCGTTCCTTGCGATCCAAAATCTGCGATCGCGTCAGTTTATCATCGACCATATCTTCTTCAGCGATCGGGGTGGCATCTTCTCCTGTAATCAGTAAAAAGCGCCAACCACTATGATGCGCAACGCTTTTAGCAATATCTCGATAGTGAGAAACTGCCAAGTTTGTCGCCACATCTTTAACCTCAACAATAAATCCTTGATCTGCGGATATTTTCACCAATAAATTTGGAGTATATCCATTTAAGTCGAATGGTAGCTGCTGGTTATGAGGTTGATGAACAACTTCATAACCTTGTGAGCTATAGCATTCAATAATTTTTGATTTGACCAAACTATTAATACTTGTATTACCTGAACACATTCACAATCCCAACATATTGGCTTTAAGAAAAATTGGTAGTCCTGAAAAAGAAAGGATTTATTTTAGTAAGGATGGGCGGCGTGAAGCTCCGCCCATCCTTACCTATTTAGCACTACCAAATACAGCTATTGAGGCTTTGAGTAGTACAGAAATATTTTTGAAAGTGGCGCGAAGCACCACTTTCAAAAATATTTCTGGGTTTTAAGTAAGCGCAAAGCGCTGTAATTATTCACAGGCAAAAGTAACTTTATAAATAATCAAGAATCGAATCGGCAACGCGATTAATCGCGCCTTTCTCTCCCAAACTGTTCTTTACTCTGATGTATCCATCAAGCATAGTTTGCCTTGCTAGGGGATTGATTAATAGGTCTAAGGCAGATTCAGCGATCGCTTCAGGAATTGCATCATCCTGTACAAACTCAGGCACAACCGATTCCATATTGACCAAGTTGACTGGCGAAATAAATGGTAATTGGAGATTGACAATATTACGAGCAATCCAAGCGGTAATCGCACTAACTCGATATAAAATCACCTGCGGCACATTGAGAAGAGCCGTCTCTAGATTCACGGTTCCAGACTTACTCAAAACTAAATCAGCAGCGCTAATCGCGATTTGAGATTGAGCCGAAATAATCGTAGCTTTGATGTCATACTCCTTCAGCAAATTCTCAACCTCAGGGCGATAGCGCTCTAGGGAAAGTGGTAGCCAAAACTTGACATGGGGTAGCTTAGTTTGAATAATTTTAGCTGCAGCAAGAATAATCGGCATTACCGATCGCAGTTCTTGGGTGCGAGAAGCGGGAAGCAGCGTTACTACTAAGTCATCTTCAGCAATACCCAGTTGCTTACGTGCTGACATGCGATCGGGAACCTTTGACATCAGGTCTACAAAGGGATGTCCGACCCATTGCACATTTGTCCCCTGCTTCTCATAATAAACTGCTTCTTGAGGGAAAATCGCCAATAACTTATCGGTAAAAGCGGCGATCGCTTTGGTGTTTTTGTCATTAAACGACCAGACCCATTCCTGTGGTGCAATGTAGTAGATGACAGGAATCTTTAAAGTACGCTTGGCATAATAGCCAATTCCTTGATTGGGCATCATGTAGTCAATTAAGACTGCTACATCGGGAGGAGAAGCCTTCAACCATTTTTTAGCATCTCGCTGCACCTTGATCGTGGGCAAAATATAAGGCAAGGCTTCAACTGCACCGATGGAACCAATCCCAACTGTATTACCAAGGAGTTTTGCCCCTGTGGCTGCCATGCGATCGCCACCAAGTCCAACGATCTCTAATTCAACATTTCTAAGAGCGGCTCGTTCACGTAGAGCTTCAATCAACATTGCCCCATGCCAGTCGCCTGAAACTTCCCCCGTACTGATAAACACACGGCGTTTGGTCTTAATTTCTGAACTAGATTCCATACTTAAGTTGTAAGAGCAGGTTGTGCCATAGAGTTCGATGTGAGAATTGCTGGAATTTCATCCTAAATGCAATAAGTTGCATTACCTTATGGTACACTCGTAAAGGTCAAAAATTTGGACTAGAAAGAAGTGCCTAAGCTCAAAACTCGTAAATCTGCCGCCAAGCGATTCAAGGTGACGGGTAGCGGCAAGTTTGCTCGCCGCCACGCTGGTCGCAACCACCTACTAGAGCATAAGCCCACTGCTCGTAAGAGCAGATTGGGTCAAATGTCTATAGTTGATGAAACTGATAATGACAGAGTAAGCGCAATGATGCCTTACGCCTAAGAGCTTTTTACAGGGTGTAAAGCACCCTGTAAAAAAATCGAATAATTAAACAAATCACGATAATAACGAAGCCATGACGAGAGTAAAACGCGGTAACGTAGCTAGAAAGCGCCGCAACAAAGTACTGAAATTAGCCAAGGGCTTTCGCGGATCGCATTCTAAGCTGTTCCGCACTGCTAACCAGCAGGTAATGAAAGCTCTACGTAATGCCTATCGCGATCGCCGCAAGAAGAAGCGCGATTTCCGTAGTCTCTGGATTACCCGCATTAATGCTGCGGCTCGCCAACAAGGTCTGAGCTATAGCAAGTTTGCAGGGCTGCTCAAGAAAGCAAATATCGACATCAACCGTAAGATGCTTTCTCAGATTGCCATTCTCGATCCCCAAGCATTTACGGTGATCGTAGAGAAAGCTAAATCTGTTGTATAAATCCAAAAAGAAAAACGCGGCGCATTGCGCCGCGTTTTTCTTTTTGGGGGCTTGGAGATGTTGTAGGAGGTTGTGTGAGGAAATCTCAGAGAAATACTGTGGCGTTAATAATGATCGCCATGATTGCTTTATTTGATGGCGGAAATGCTCTCAAAGGGATTCATACTGATCATTTGGCGATCGCTGCCGAAACCAACTCAGGCATTACTCCAGATATAAATACTCTTAATAAAATTCAAAAACGGGGCAAGTTAATTATTGGGGTCAAAGATAATTTGTATCCTTTAGGATTTCGCGATCGCAGTGGTAACTTATCAGGACTAGAAATTGATATTGCCCGTGAGTTAGCAAAAGAGCTAAATTTCCCAGTTGAACTAGTGCCACTAAAAAATCGCGATCGCTTAGTAGCATTACAAAATAATCAAGTTGATTTGGCGATCGCCCAAATCACAGTTACCAATAACCGTTCGCGTTTAGTTGATTTTTCGTTGCCCTACTACACCGATAGCACGATTGCCATTGCCAAGCGTGGTACAACCTCTCAAGAACTCTATTTCCCTGTAGCAATTGGCGTACTCAAAAATTCCGCAGCGATCGCCGTAATTCAATCGCAATTTCCCAAGGCGGCGATCATTGGTGCAAGCTCATATGCAGATGGTTTAGATGCTCTGCAATCTGGCAAAGTCAAAGCTTTTGTGGGTGATCGCATTAGTCTGACCCAATGGCTAAAGGATCATCCTGATTTTGCAATTATTGGTCAACCTCTTGCTGTGCATAGCTTAGGGATTGCCTTACCGCGAGGGTTACAACATTTAGATTTACGCGATCGGGTCTTTGATATTGTTGGCAAGTGGCGCAAAAATGGCTGGCTCAAAGAAAGAGCGACTTATTGGGGCTTATAAAAAAGAGAGTGCAATGCACTCTCTTTTTTTAGTTACGAGCACCAGTATAGCCAGATGCGTCTGCTAATTCATCTAAACTTCGTTCACCCGAAAGTATTTTGCCGTTAATCTCCCAAGTGGGAAATCCCTGAACGCCCTTTTGTCGGCATAGGTCAGTTTGCGGATTTACACCTTTAGGATCACACTCAATGTAGGGAATCAGCTTTTGAGCTTCGCCAAATTTCCTCTTTTGGTTTTCACAATGTGAACACCAGTAAGCACCATACATTTTGGCATTGGTTGCGGTTAAGTGTAAGGCTAGCCGTCCTGCAAATGAGTTACTTTGAGCCGCAAGTTTACCTTGATTTGCGTAAATACCAAGGGTTGCGGTCAGAGTGATGATCGCCACGATCGCGCCTGTAAAGAAGAGATTGCCAACATCCTTCCAAGTACTTCCGAATACTGTTAATACCCAAATAGCTGCCATGGTGACGGCTGAGGAAATGCAATAGAGGCAAACCTGAGGCTGTCCACCGATGCTGCCTGAAGCAAGTAGATACATCAGGTATCCACTAAACACAAATGTTGCCGAAGAAACTATGAACATCAAAAAATTGGCTAATTCCTTGATTTGTGCTTGCACCTTGGGCTCATCTTTCTTTAAAATCAGCGGCAAACCTGCCAAAAGCCCCAAGGTGAGATAACCTAAAGCACCAAAAATCGTTAGTGGGATTCCAAAAATCTTGGCATACTCACTGCTCAGCACCAAATCACAGCCACTGCCTTGAACATCACAGAGGGCAGCTTTTTGACCAAAGAAGTGAGTTACGGTCAAATAAGTTGTTAGAGAAAAGCCAAATAGGGTCAAAGCGACGATCGCAGGGCGCGACCACCGATGCAACCAAGGCTCAGATCGTTTTCTTGTAGCTGTTCCTGACAATTTTGTACCTACCTGTTCAAAATTAAAGCTTAGAAACAAGGGGATTAAGCTCCTTGCCTCCCATGATGGATTAATAAGATTTTACCCAATTGATAAGGGTGGCGATCGCCGTATTGGTTCTTCAGCAACATGCTTATTTTTTTTATTAGCAATGTCTAGGCGTACTGCATCAACAAAACGACTGACCCTGATGGGATCGATCGCCTGTTGAATCTGACCATTACGCTTGAGTGAGCTAGAGACGATTACACCATCAGCATATTCCATCAACTGCGGTACGTTATCCCATGTTGCACCAGATCCCACTAATAGAGGTGTATCACCACAAGCAATTTTGGCTTCCTTGAGATCCTCAGATGTTGGTGCATGTCCTGTCGCCCATCCCGACAAAATTACGGCATCAGCAAGTCCACGATGGACAGTATCATGAACTGCGGCTGCAATCTGCGCAACTGAAATAGGCTGAGCATGTTTTACCAAAACATCAGCAAAAATTTTCACATCTGATCCTAGTTCACGGCGATATCTCAGGAGTTTGTAAGCATCCCCTTCGATAATGCCTTGATCCGTTGCCATTACGCCCATGAGGACATTGACGCGAATAAACTTTGCACCGACACAGGAAGCGATCGCTAAAGCACTATGACCATCATTCCGTAACACATTAATGCCAACGGGAATGCCTACCATCTGCTTGACACGATGCACAATCAGACTCATGGAACTGACCACCGCAGGATCAACTCGATCTTTGGTAAACGGAGCATCAAAAAAATTCTCTACGATAATTCCATGCACTCCGCCTGCGGCAAGGGCAGTTGCTTCCTGTTCGGCACGATCAATGACCTCTTTAAGGCTGCTCCCCCAACGCGGCGAAGTAGGCAATGGTAAAAGATGGATGACCCCGATTACGGGTTTTGGTGTATCAAATAAACTACCTAAATCCACATGCGTGACGCTTATAAAAAACTTGAGTAAAAAATTGGAGTGAAAAGCTTCGTTACTAGCTTTTAATTTAACTCACTCATAAGTGCATAATTTTATCGTGAATTCGATCCCGCCATTCCAATTTCTAGCAATCAACCCATAAAGTAGAGAAAGCGCGAGTTTCTCTGTCTAACCTTACAATTTTATTAATGCCAATTCGACGAACGCGCAAAATGGTAAAAATCGCAGGGCGATTTTTACCATTTTGCACGTTCGTCGAATTGGCATTAATAAAATTGTAAGGTTAGACAGAGA
The DNA here is from genome assembly GCA_046081205.1 of Pseudanabaena sp. GTDB lineage: Bacteria > Cyanobacteriota > Cyanobacteriia > Pseudanabaenales > Pseudanabaenaceae > Pseudanabaena. The sequence continues at coordinate 10,570 of JBJTVM010000709.1, forward strand.
AACTCGCACTTTCTCTACTTTATGGGTTGAT
>JBJTVM010000710.1:0-1579 GCA_046081205.1 Pseudanabaena sp.
CTAGCACAACGACGAGTAAAACTACAACGAACCAAGGCTTTTTCCAAAAACTTTTGGGCTTTTTATTTTCTTGTTTGGGGGAAACAGTAGTTTGCATCGGGATTAAGCCTGATCGAAGCTGACGGCATGAAAAATTATGTCTATATGAATAAGTTATGGTATTAGCGCTTATTTTGCATCACCCCTCAGCATCATTGCTTCGGGATTAACGCAACCCTCAAAAAACGGTATATTAGCAAAAGCAAGGACTTAAAGAGACGCAGAAAATTTGTAAATCCACTCGTAAATTTATATTTGGGGGTTAATAACCTTGTGAGTCAGCCTGTCACAACTTGGGATGAAAAACCACATATCGTACTTCATGGATCTCAAGGTACGATGCAGATTCCCCTTGTGAATGCATATTCTTGGACTTTAGGGCGTGGCTCAGAAAATGATATCCCCCTATCTGATAAATGTGCATCGCGCAATCACGCTATGTTTCAAATTGTGGGAGAAAATAGTTATTTCCTGATCGATCTTGGTAGTCGCAATGGTTCATTTGTGAATGGACGACGGGTGACCATTCCAGTTAGCTTAAAAAATGGCGATCGCGTTACTCTGGGCGAGACAAATTTAGAATTTTATTGTCCTGAGACAATCACTTCTCCCGATACTAGCATTACTCAAAACGAAGAAAATACAGATGCAGTGGCAACGGCAATGCTGCATAAGCGGCAACTAATTACAGTTTTAGTTGTGGATATTCGAGATTTCACCAAACTGACACAGCAAATGGATGAGCATATTCTCTCAGAGGCGATCGGTACATGGTTTCGCCGCGCTGGTGAGATCATCGATCGCCATGGTAGCTGGGTAGATAAGTACATCGGTGATGCGGTAATGACAGTCTGGATTCATGATGCTGGCAAAGGGTCTGATACAGTTGCTACACAGGACATGCTCAAAGTCTATCGCGCCCTCCGTGAACTGTATGAGATGAGCAATGAACTTAATCAGCAGTTTGAATTACCCTTTCAATTGCGTGTAGGTGCTGGCATCAATACTGGCTATGCAATGGTTGGTCAAATGGGGACTAGTGAGCATCCAGACTACACGGCTCTTGGCGATACAGTGAATGCTGCTTTTCGTTTGGAGTCCTCAACTAAGCAATTGGGATTGGATGTGGCGATCGGTTCTACAACCTATAGTCATACTCCCTATGCTGCGGTACTACTACCACTTAAGCAATATTCTGTGGAGCTTAAGGGCTATACGACTCCCACCATCACCTATGCGGGTACTTTTAACGAGTTAGGAACATATATCCAAAAGCTAGATGCAGATTAACGTCAATTCGACGAACGCGCAAAATGGTAAAAATCGCAGAGCGATTTTTACCATTTTGCGCCACTTGCGCCACGCGAAGCGCGGCGCAAGTGGCTACTTTAAAGAAGTAATGGCAGCGCTAATCGCTGCCATTACTTCTTCAATCTTTAAAACTATTAGATGCTAAATCAAGAGTCACTTGGCGAAGCTGTAAATAATCCATAGGATCGACAGCAGTTCTGCCATCGGGTTGGATTTCAAAATGTAGATG
>JBJTVM010000711.1:0-5301 GCA_046081205.1 Pseudanabaena sp.
CTTCTTCGTTTCTGCCTAAATTACCTAGCGCATTGCCTCGGTTGTACCATGCTTGGTGTTCGTCAGGTTTGATTTGGAGGACTCGGTCAAAGGAGGCGATCGCTTCTTCGTTTCTGCCTAAATTACCTAGCGCAATGCCTCGGTTGTTCCATGCTTGGTGTAAGTCAGGTTTGATTTGGAGGGCGCGGTCAAAGGAGGCAATCGCTTCTTCGTATCTACCTAATTCATCTAGTGCAATGCCTCGGTTGTACCATGCTTCGTGTTTGTCAGGTTTGATTTGGAGGACTCGGTCAAAGGAGGCGATCGCTTCTTCGTATTCTTTGGCGGCAGCATGGATGAGTCCTTTCTCAGCCCAAAGTTCTGATGTTCTCGTTGGATCTGTACTTTCGTCAATATAGGATTTGATTTCGCATAGCTTGGCAATGCGTCGTTCGTTGGTTAGTTGCTGATACTCATCAAAGCTGCCATCTGAAACTAAACGAAAAGATTCTTGATCGACTAGGGCTTTTTCGGTGGGGAAGTCGTAGATATTTGATCGCCAATCGAAGAAGTCGGGGGCGCGGCGGATGAAATAGCGTAGGGCAAACTCTGGTAAAAGGAAGACGATGCAAAACTTAAAATTGTCGCGAAATCGTTCGCGGCTGAGATTGAGATGACCTAAAACACGGGGGACATCGTGCCATGTGCCGCCATATTGCGGGCTAAGGCTTCTGAGATTAATATCATTGCTTTCTCGATCTTCATAGGCAAATATCGACTGCTCAATGCCTTTGATAAAGAGAATATTCAGATGCTCCAGATCATCTAAAGCAGCAATACGGTCATAGAGATTGTCAATGGATTCCTTTAATTCCAATACTTGAATCTTTTTATCTTTTAAATCATGACTAACATCAGTAATAACCTGTTCGCCTTGAATAGGAGAACAACGCACAAACAACAATGCAAAGCCATCGGTACGTTTAAGCGATCGCACTAGGGATCGATATGCCTCATCAGCATCTAGCGGTAAATCTTGTTCCCAATCGATCGCTTCTGCCTTCATCGTTTTTTAATGCTGCTCTGTTTTATCTTGAGGTAAATTTGCCACCGCATCCTTAAACTGTTGAATACTTTTAATCAAGGGATGCACATCATACCAAGGCTGAAGCTCTCCATCCGCATCAAAATAGACATACTGCAACACACAGCGATTGAATAGCAATTTACGATAATCCTCAGCATTATCGATTTGTTTATCAAGAGCCACCTTCGTCAGCAGTTCCCATTCCTCTTGCTCCACTGTGCGGCGAAATGTATCCCTTGCTTGGGTAATACTGCGCTGGATTGCCCTATCTGTAATTGGCAAAGCATCAATATAATCGATCGCCGATCGCACTAATAACATCAAATTCCGCACATGACCGCCACTCATCAAACAGAGTCGCTGCAAGCCCTCTAGACTGCCAAAGATATCAGGAACTAGATTAATATCAGTTCGATTAATCCGCTTCGTAATGATTTCAATAATTTTCGCAATTCCCACCTCATCGGTTTGTCCTTCAGGTGTCTGTACCATCACCATCGGCAAAATCTGGGGATCGCCATAAATATCGCGCAGGTCAGAAGCCCTACTCGAATAAACCATCGAAATCGGGATCGTGTAAATGACATGGCAATTCAACCCCTGTAACTGTTGCGCCCGATCTAAAAAAATCTCATCGTGAATAGTGCGCCCATGTTCTTTGGGAATTGGCACAATACGGTCAAGGTTATCAGCGATCGCCACTAAATGCGTTTTCCCTTTTGGCAGTTTCCGCTTCGCATCCTCAATAAATTCATTCAGAGCATTGAGTAAGGTAATCGTATGGGGATTGACGCGATCGCGAATCTTTTGACGTTCCGATGGAATTGCCCGAATACTTGCCGTCAGCTTGGCGAACTGCGTAATCTGCGCTTCAATACTCAGATTTTCAAAACTAATTTCTGTGAGTGCTAGCTCCTTAAGATCATTCCAGCGATCGCCCAACCATCCCAAAATTGGCTTAGGGTCAGCATCTTTTAGTCCTTCTAGTAAATGCCTTGTGCAAGACAACAAAATATCCGTATATTCCGCATCTTCAGGATCGATATCATCCTCATCCGCCGCAAAATACACCACTACACAGCCATTTTTTTCTAAATGATCCTTTAGCCGCAGTAGCTCTGTGGATTTACCACCACCCCGATGCCCTGTATATAGCTGACAGACCATGCGCTGCGATCGCAAAATTTTATTGCCCAAGTCCACCAAAATATTCGTATCACCCCGCACCTCAGCACAATCCACATAGGCAGGATCGCCCGCAGGCAATGGCTCAAACGGATCAAAAGAGTTATAAATCCGAGACAGCAGATCTTGGGACATGGGGTTAGATCGCGAGAGGTTTTGACAGCATTATAGATCGCGAGATTGATTATTAGGCAAGTCAGCCATGCGATCGCCTTTCAGCCAGATCAAACTATGTCAACTCTATAGGATTAAGATATTGGTTGAACAGCAAAAAGAGCGCTTTGCGCTCTTTTTGCTGTTTATCAGAAGCTACAAGCTTGCTTCAGCCATACTGTTTCTGCATCAGAGAGCATCGGTGATAGCTTCTCCACCACAGAGGCGTAATAACTTTCTAGCCATGCGATTTGTTGAGGATTGAGCTTGTGGCGATCGATTAGCTTCCTGTCAAAGGGAATATAGGTCAAAGATTCAAACTCATACCAAGGTATCGCTTTGGGATCTGACTCTTGAGAACTCTCTGACTCCTGTTTTTTAACTTCTTTCACAAAATAGAGATTCTCCAAGCGAATACCACCCCATTTGGGTTTGTAATATCCTGGTTCGATGCTGTTAATTGTGCCAAGATCGAGAGATTGATTGACACGCTTACTGATGCCATTGGGCCCCTCATGGACATTCAGGAATACACCCACACCATGCCCAGTGCCATGCCCAAAATCTAGACCATTTTGCCACATCGACGATCGCGCAATTCCATCAATTTGACTGCCAGTTGTACCTTTAGGGAATTTCTGCATCGCACAATTGATGTGAGATTTGAGAACCTCGGTATAGCGATCGCGTTGTTCATCAGTTGGCGTACCAATGCTCAGCGATCGTGTATCGTCGGTAGTACCACCATAAAACTGCGAACCAGAATCTAGCAGTAACAATTCACCATTGAGCAGCTTGCAAGCAGGATTAGGATTGCTGTAATGGACGATTGAGCCATTTGCGCCAGCACCGGCGATCGTCGGGAAGCTGAGATCGTAGAAGCCCTCTTGTTGCTTGTATAAACCTTCGATTTTATTAGCAACATCGCGTTCGCTGATGCTATTACCAGCATTGATCTGATCTTCTATCCATTTGAGGGTGAGGGTTTTGGCGAGGCTGGCTTTGAGATTGGCTTGCTGCATTTGCGCGATTTCTACAGCATTTTTATGAGCCTTAAAGGTCTCCACAGGATGCTCAGCATCAATGGTTTTTGCTTTGGCATCTTTAAGTTGTAGATAAGTCCCATAGGTAATTTGGGCGATCGCCACTAGCACATTTCTATGCTCAATCACTAGCGATCGCAAGGTGGGAATATACTGCTCGTAATCTAGAATTTGTACCTGTCCAGCCAGAGCTTGGCGCAAAGCTTCATCAATGCGCGATCTATTGGTGAAGAGATAAGCATCAGTTTTCGTGACGATCGCATAGCTAATGAAAACAGGATTGCACTCCACATCTCGACCGCGCAAGTTATAGAGCCATGCAATCTGATCAAGCTTAGTCACAGGCAAAATCGCCGCTTTCTTTTTTCCCATCGCTTCGCGAACACGCTCTAATTTCTTAGCTACAGTCTCACCAGTAATTGATTCAGCCAGAGAAATCACAGGTTGATCGCCAAAGGTTGGTATGGGTTCGCTCTCAGCCCAAGGACTTTGCGATCGGACAATATCCACAAGATTCTCAAGTACAGGCACAATCTCTACGCCACTGGCGTTTAACTGGGCATAAAAACGCCGATACTGAGCGACAGTAATCGTGAAGGGATCAATACCTAATCGCAGGGTTTTTAGCTGGGCTGAGGCTTTTTGCCCAAGATCTTCGAGAACTTCTTCCACGGTTTGATGATCTTCTAATCCAACTTTGCAGACTTTTTGGAGTTTCTCATCCACTTGCATATCCGCTTGCTCGTAATAGCGCGAATCAACAAATACCCATGCCTTGTCAGTACTAATCAAAAAATCACCTGCGGAGCCAGTAAACCCACTAATCCATTGACGGCGTTGCTTGGCTTCAGGTAAGTACTCATTCAGATGCTCATCGGCGGAAGGGACAAAATAAGCATCTAATTTATGTTTGGCAAGTTGCGATCGCAGTGCTGCAAATTTCTGAGCAGTTCCGTTTAAGTCAAGGGAAGGATTAGATGATTCGGTAGGCGAAGTCTGCAATAAAACCATGAAATTATGTTTGTTTCTGCTGTGGAGAAAATTTTGAAAAAAACTTGATCTGTAAAAATTTTAACCTATTGCCCAAAAGTAAAGGCGGCGCTAAGCGCCGCCTTTACTTTTAATCTACATAAGCTCCACGATATTTGATGCGTTCTTTGGGCTTGGCTGACTTTTGGGAGTCCCTGAAATCTACGAAAGAATCTGGTAAATCTTGGGAAGATTTTTCAGAACTATTTGCCATACTTACACCGCGATATTTAATCACAGGCTGAAATTCACTAACATTTTTTTTGTCAATGTCATTGTCATTACTGCTAAGTAATTCTTCTGGTTTATATTGATGCCCTCGATACTGCATAACTTCAGCATCTTGACTAAGTATCACTTCAAATTCATCTTGATTAGATTCCGAAGTGCTAAAAGATGATGATTGATCGACATTTCGGAATTTTGGTGGTGTATAGAGCTTACCCAAAACTTTGAAACAAAAGTATGGAAAAACTACAGAGATCGCCAGAATTACCAGTAAAGAATCTATCTCTGTCAGAATATTAGAAACAATATCTACATGCTTTGTAAATGACCATATGGAGATCATCGATAGGATAGCAACTGCCAGAGCAACTTGTAAAGTGCGATAAACAACAGACTTTTTCATGGACAACTAGCCACAATTACCTTGGGTAAACTTTACGCAATTGCATCGTAACGATGTGCGCTGATATCTGCGCTTACACAGATACTCTTACAAATACAATTAGCGATATAGCCTTTACTAGGCTAGTTAGGTAAATATTGTTTAACCGCCAAAGGCGGTTAAACAATATTTACCTCACTAGATTTAAAGCCACA
>JBJTVM010000712.1:0-3734 GCA_046081205.1 Pseudanabaena sp.
TCTCAAACCCGAAGGCGCAATGGCGATCGTCTTGCCTCATGGCGTACTCTTTCGAGGCGGCGCAGAAGAAAAAATACGCACCAAACTGCTCACAGATGGCAACATCGACACCGTAATCGGCTTACCTGCTAATTTGTTTTACTCGACAGGCATCCCTGTCTGCATTTTGGTACTCAAAAAATGCAAAAAGCCCGATGATGTCCTATTCATCAACGCCGCCGAATACTTCGAGAAAGGCAAGCGCCAAAATCGCCTCCTTGATGAACACGTCAACAAAATCATTGACACTTATCAATTCCGCCAAGAATCTGAACGCTATGCCCGTCGCGTCCCGATGGAAGAAATTGAAACCAATGGCTACAACCTTAATATTTCTCGCTATGTCAGCACCGCCATCACTGAGGAAGAAGTCGATCTAGCTGTCGTGAATGCCAATTTGGTTGAGGTGAAGCAGAAAATTGATGATTCAGTAAGAAGGCATAACCAGTTTCTCAAGGAGCTTGGTTTAACACCTTTACCTTGATTAGGGTCACGAAACAAAAAAATAATCGCATTTTGCGCGATCGCCCCCTCAATAACCCAACCCGTTCTAGTAGAAAACCACCATGACACAACCACCATTCCCACAACCCCAGCTAGAGCCGACTGGCATCACCTTCGAGCAGTACGACGAATTTACTCCCCATAAACTAGAGCTATGGGATGGTTTCTATAACTACGCAGGACAAGACATGACAGGCTTTCACTTAGCAGTAGCAGTCCTCACCAACATGGGACTACGCGCCGCCGTTAGCCATGTCCCGATCGCCAAGTGGTTAGCCGCTTTCCAAGAGGTTGCTCTGCAAAATCCCAAGTTTGACGATGCTTTGCGCGATCGGTTAGTTCGTGCGATCGGTGAGTTGAATGCGATCGCGGAGCTTTTAGATTAGCCACGAATTACTAACTCAATCACAATATTTTACTAACTATTAATTCAGTCTCCTCGACAGTAGACTTCAGTTCAGGTAGTGGAAGTGGAAGTTCAGAACTTTCTAGTGTCTTGGCAGGAGTATCGGTTATTGGGGGTGCAATATCTAATGAAGGATAGAGCCAGCCTGAGAATAACTTAGTCATTTGTGGCATCACTAGATAAGACATGGTTGGAACAGCGATCGCTGTAATAATTGCCACACGAAATACTAAAGGCAAGATTGCTAATTGCTGTTTAAGAATTAGAGAAATAAAAGTAATTAGTGGGAACACAGCCAACCACGTAACTACAGTCATTTTGTAGCGAGGAGGAGGTGTAATTGATGGATTGCCAGAAAGAGTAAACCAAGTCTCTAAACCAGTTAATACCTGAATCTGGGGAGGACTGATAGTGAGTGATTCGGCTATGTCAAACCAATACTTACGTTCTGGCGATGCTTCCCAATTACGGAGATTGCTGAGACGGTCGAACTTAAAAATGATGCGATACTCTGGATCTTCAGAATTTACAGGGGGGAAAATATTACTACCCAAATAGCCATGAAATTTTTCACAGGCATCGGTGATACCAGACAGAAATAGTTCAAATTCAGCCTTACATTCTGGCTTAACCCGTCTTGAAATTACAACAGTTACCGATGGATCGTTAAAAGGGTTTTGGGGTTGTGACATGATTGATTTTCCCTTGATAATTGTTATAGAGACAGAGGCAAAGCTTGAAAAGGATAGCAATTATTTACTGTCCTCATCCGTCGTAGAAGAACAAAAATAACTAATGCCTTCTCTCATCCCATCCCTCAATAGTTATACCAAAGCACGAAATGGCTACGCCATTTTGTGCTTTCAAAACCCTTACAGGGTTCGGTTTTTAATTCACAGAAGTGTGGCGACACTTCTGTGAATTGGTATTACATCGCCCGAATGCCATCAAGCGAAAAGTGCTTTATGGTGAGATTGGAGCAGAAACTCGATGGATTATCTAATCTGGTATGACGTACCCATGATTTTATCGTGCTGCGCCGTTGAGAGCCTTATTGGTATTGAGGTCAAAGACTGGAAAAATGAATTCGTTCTAGTAGAAAATAAAACCCATGAAAAAGCTAGGCTTAGTAATAGACTTGTTGGGAAATAAAAGCTAATGGTGGACAGGGTTTCTGATATGACCGCATCTTTAAGCAGCATCTAAATAGAAGTTCCATAATCCAGTAGCATTCAACATCAGACGGTCATCAAAATCAGGCACACGATTCCTATAAACGTCTGTTACAGACCGACAACGCTTGATACCTGCGTGTGCGTGTTCACATACCACTCGTTGACAACTAAATTCTCGATTCTCCTCTTTTTGTGCTTCAGTTAACTCTTTACCTCTCGGTTTCTTATGCGGTAGATGTACATTTACAAATTCGTTTTGTAATCCCTGAAATCCTAAATCTCCTGCAATCACCACTTCATCAGGGATGTTTTCAACCCACTCCTCTTCATCCAATTGCTTCTTGTCATGTACTTTTCCACCCCGTGCCTTGCTCAACAAAATCACCCTTTTCTTGCGGGTACTTCCTGTAGTGTGTTTGCGGGTATGTCGTTTCTTTTTCCCTGAGTAATTCTCGGTCTGCTTTTCGGCATCCTTCGGTCGTTGGACTGGTCTCTCTGTCCCATCAATGATTACTTCTTTGACTTCTGGAAACTTTTCTAAAAATTCTGCAATACTATTGATCTTTCTCTCTGGTAATACTTGCTTTTCCCCTAAAGTTGCCTCTAATACTGGTAGTAATCGATGCACCCAGTCATGGGCACAGGAACGATCAAAATTAAATAGCACTCCCATCAGGTCAAACGTGGGATAGCACTTCATGTACATCAAGATGTACAGCATCTTAACTTTGGTCGTTCTTAAGGTGGCTTTTCTCCCTCCTCCCTGTTTGCGTTTGCGTTCTTTTTCTGGCTTTGTTAAACTTTGCTGATATGCTTCTTCAAAGTTTTGCTCCAATGCTTTGAATGCTTTTAGGTTTAGTCCTGTCATTGCCCTCACTAGCCTTTCTTGCCTGAGGATGTGTTCTATGTTTAACATCTGCTCTTCGCTTTTGACACTGCTTTTATTTTAGACTATTTCCCAACAGGTCTATTACATAAGGTGCGTTACATTTCATTAACGCACCCTACAAGATTGGCGATCGCACTTTAGGTGTGTCTATCCACTACAAGATCGGCGATCTCGCTCACCTGCCACATTCAATTGCCTCGATCATAAAACCTCCTTCACCCAATGTCCAAAAACTTTGTAACTTGCCGTCTTTCCACTGTTCAGTATATTTCCACAGTCGTTCGCGCTGCCTCCAGCTACGGTCAATTGTTGAAAATTGTATTGCTCGTTTAAAACCCATTTGGGTGCAAAATCTATTAGCTACTTCTTGGGCTGCTGGCCGACCGCAAGAATCAGGATAGCGATAAGAATTTGTACAACGATCCAAGCGAGCACTAGGCTGATTGGGTGGAGATAATTTTGGTTGTAAAAAGGTTCGAGTTTGAGCATCGGCTGGCTCTATCAATGCAATAGAAATGGTGGTAACACCAGTTATCAAGCTCAAAATTACACTTCTCAAGGCAAATGGATTCGTTGTTGGAAGAACTTTAATAATCACGTTATTGGCTATGCTTTGCCTAGCTATGTACTGGACAGAATGATTCTATTTAATTGAATTATTCTAAAACTTAAGACTCTATTCAAAGGTCAGAAAAGGTCGGATCAAGGTCGGATGTTTTTT
>JBJTVM010000713.1:0-3325 GCA_046081205.1 Pseudanabaena sp.
CTCTCAAACAAGTGTTTCTTGGCAACCCTTTCTTTCCAAATCTCCAGACTGAGTAGTTACCAATTCTCATAATGAGAACTTATACCAATTCACAGAAGTGTGGCGACACTTCTGTGAATTAAAGCCCAAACCCTGTAAGGGTTTTGAAAGTATAAAATGGCTACGTCATTTTGTGCTTTGGTATAATTACTATAGGAAATCTTGATACTTACAAAACCTAGTCCCTGATGAGAATCTTTGGTATTCCATTACAATGAAAAAGTATTAAGCAACTATAGATTTTCTCCTTTTTCACCCCGCCTTCCATGCTTCAACCTACCGCGACAATTTTAAAAAATCAGTGGGATGGTTTACAGGTCGAGTACGGACGGCTTGATGCCGTAGGTGAGTTTGACTTTGCCATGCCTCAGCAGGTGATCAGTGTGGCGTTTGCCCCCCATGAGCAGGTAATTTGGTCAGTCGATGGACGTTCTCAGAGCACAAGCTTACCCGCAGGCAGTGTGTTTCTGTATGGAGAGCGACAGTTTATTTGGCATCGTCGCTCCAAGCCGAGTGAATATGTCAATTTAGAACTCGATCCAGCTTTATTACAGCGAATCGCCGTCGAGCATGGATTATCTTCTACCGTAGCAGTTGAACATCGTGTTATTTTCCAAGACCCGACGATTCTGCATGTGGCGCAATTGTTGAAAGCAGAGGTACTGAGTGCGGGCTAGCAGGTAATTTGTATGTGGAATCCCTGCGAAATTTACTGGCAGTGCATCTGCTCAGAAATCATACCCAAGAAGTCGTTCCCCCCAGAGTTGAAGTTGCAACTCTAGAGGGCTTGAGACTGAAGCAACTGAAGGACTATATCGAAGATCACTTGGCAGATGAGTTAGCGATCGCCACCCTTGCCGCGCTTATTCCCATGAGTCAGTTTCACTTTGCCCGTGCCTTCAAAGCGGCGATCGGAGAGTCGCCACATCGCTACATCACTCAACGTCGAATTGAACGCGCCAAAATTTTGCTATCTATGACGCGGATCTCAAATGCAGAAATCGCATATCAAGTGGGATTTTCCAATCAGAGTCACTTTACCGCGCAGTTTCGTAAAGCGATCGGATTGACCCCAAAGCAATTCCGAGAGTCCGCTAGAGCATAGAGCACATTGAATAAGATTCCATTTGCCCTTGCAACAACAAGTGCGTTGTTAGTACCACCATGATCGATCTGAGAAATATCTGACTCATCGCTTAGAGAATGACATGATTACTGCTAAGAGTTGAGACAGATAGCGGTTACAAGAGTGCTTTTAAATATCGAGTGATTAGAGCGTTGAATTGAGCCGATCGACAATCAATGAAACAGACTCATTCACCGTCTGATCTTGGTCGTAGAAGTCAAACTGAGTGCGATCGCTCAACCAATTCATTTGCTTATTTTGAGTCGGAATCGCCGCAAAAAACTGACGCGCACCCTGCGGAATCGCGGCTTTCTCACTATGGATAAACAGCGTTGGCACTTTGATCTGTTTGGCAACAGGCATCGGATTAAATGTTAACCACTCTGCCCAGGATGCCACGGCAAACTGATTCGACCATTGCGGAATTGCCCCCCGCTTTGGATTCTGGTAATAATCAAGATCGCCATACATCACAGCAGTTTTGTCAGTCTTGCTGGTTGCCAACACATAATCTGCTTGGCCAGTTTGATTGAATTCTGCCGATGCTGCTCGACCTGTCGCAATCAACTTTTGAACGGCTGGCTCTCCTCCGTACACCGCATTGACGATTTCAGGATCGTGAATCCAGGGAGCAACTGTAATCAATGACTTGATCCGAGAGTCTTCTGCGGTTGCTACTGCCATGTAGCCGGCACTGGCACAAATGCCCAACCCAGCAATGCGGTTTGAGTCTACCGCATTGACGGTTTGCAGAAAAGATACAGCATTCTTAATGTCGGCGATTTTAACGGTGGGAGACTCGAAGTTCCTCAGTTTACCGCCACTTTCACCCCAAGAGCGGAAGTCGAAAGTAAAGGCGGCATAGCCGCGATCGGCAAGTCCCTGAGCATAGATGTCTGGCATTTGCTCTTTGATTGTCATCCAAGCACCCGTGACAATCACAGTTGGTAGTTTGTCTCCCGACTTATAGTTGGCAGGCAGATAGAGATTGCCAACTAGGATTTCACCTTCGCTTTGAAAGGTAACCCGATTGATGCCGGGCTGTAGGCTGCTAAGATTACTCATCATAGTTACATTGGGATTTTGAGGGAGGGAGGTTTGAGAATAGGCGGTATGAGCGGGGAGTGCAGTAGAGCTACCTAAAATAACGAGTGAAATTGCCCAGAGGTGAGACTGTAGTTTCATGGTTGAGAGTCCTTAATTAATTTGATGCTCTTAATTTACGAGGTGAGCTATTCACAGTGATATTGAATTCTTGCGCGGGTTTATCAAAATCTTGCTCACCTGACAATGTTGGGCGTGAATGTTTCGCTCCAATGGGTCGCGAGCGATCGCAATCACTCGCCGCAGATAGCCTCGAACTCCCACCAACAACCTCTCGTCGATGTGCCTTGGAGTTGTTATGCCGCCGCTGGCTTCTCCCAAACTACTGAATATCGCCAAAACAAATGTTTCCTGATTTTTGCGTTCCTCAAGAAACTTGCGTAAATTCGTTGTGCTTGTGAAAGAGTGAGAATTATTCGGATACTAGCTCCCACTGCAAGATATCAGCAACTTGAAAATCAATGTTTAAAAACTGTCTTGAACGCTGCGTTGCAGCTTCAATCATATTTGGGGATAAGTCGATCGCAACAACCCTTTTAAAACGTTTTGATAGAAGACGTGAAAATTCACCTGTTCCACAACCAATATCTAGCGCGGTTTGATTTTGAGATGGCAACTGCTTCAGTAAGAAACGGTGATAGTGATTATTGTGATCCCACCCCTGTTGGTCATGTAGAGCAATGCGATCAAAATCATTTTGGATCTTCTGCATCAGTTTCTCATTCATACTGATTCAATATTCGAGCGATCGGTACTAAATTATAACTTATCGTTCTTGGGTCACTCCTTTCAACATCGGATGTTATGCAGTCACGACATATATTTTGAACCATGCCATCATCGGGTAAGATATTAGAGTGTCTCAGCGCCCCTTGCTGCCATGAATTGATCGAGTTCATCCAAGTAAGCCAGCTTATCAGCCTCTGGCAGAAAGCTAGCAGAAAAGGAATTTTTGGCTAACTGATAGATATCCTGACGACTCAGATTGAGAGTGGACTGGGCTGCATGATAGTTTTCGGCAATATAGCCACCAAAGTAAGAAGGGTCATCAGAATT
>JBJTVM010000714.1:0-7897 GCA_046081205.1 Pseudanabaena sp.
TGAGCCTCTGACAAATCTATGTAATCTTCAACATTTTCATTAAATCATCTTCTAATTTACAGAAGCGATGTCAACACATATCATAATTTAATCTAGGGTTTATAGCGTTTTTCAAGCAAGCCAGTTACAAAGGTTTCAGCAATTCTCATTATGAAACCGATTTTGGTGTTTCCAGTGCCGCAGGCACTGGAAACACCAAAATCGGTTTTTTGAAAGCCTACCAACGGTTGGCTTTCAAAAAACCGATTTTTATAATGAGAATTGCTGCATTCAGGTGGAGTTTTCTACAAACTATTTAGTATTGTTATATACTATTTGATATAGCTTAAGCTACAGAATTTAAGGTGTAAAATTCAATAAAATTCAAAAATGTAAACACTTCACTTAAGTATAGCCTTTGACTTTTGGGTTTTGTCTAGCCATAATAGTATTGGCAGTAGCTATAAGTGCAGAAAAAACTAACTCATTGTCTAACTTTCATTAATCCTTTAATGCTGTTCTGCTGCTAATTTTGCACATTTTTAGCATATTAAAAAGACAGTCTCTGATCGTATACTGATTCTAGGAATAAGGCTATGTTCTCCAAATCTTATTATCGATACTGTGCCTTCTTTGCGATCGCTACATTCTGTGAAATAAGCACATTTTCGGCTTTTTTATCAGGTGCAAGTGTCCAAGCATTTGAACCAACTATTAATAACCCTGCGCCAATATCGACGATTGGTGGAGGCAGAAGAGGTAGTGATGGCCAATGTCAAAAGGATCAAACCATACAACCTAGGAATGACAAAGATAAACATCTTCTAGCACAACAACTCATTCCTTTGTTGCCCCCTAACAAGTTTGGTCTGACAGTTTCGTCTAACCCAACACTTTTTGCATATGTTCCTAAAACCTCGGCGATCGCTATAGAATTTACCCTTGAAAATCAACAAGGTAAAGGGATCGCTCACCAAAGAGTGCCTTTGACAAGCACTCCTAGTATTGTCAGTACTCAATTTGCAAAAACACCGCTAGAAGTTGGAAAAGACTATAAATGGCTAATATCTGTAGTATGCGAAACTGGAGATCCTGAGGATGCATTCTCAGAAGGGATCATCCGTCGCATTCAACCAGAAGCAGCTTTGCTCAAACAACTAGAGAAAGCTTCAGTGATCGAGAGAGTATACATTTATACAAAATTTGGAATTTGGCACGAGGCGATCGCGGACTTAGCAAATTTGCGTCTATCACAACCCAACAACAATGATTTAAAAGCTAACTGGAAGAATTTACTCAAATCCTCTAGCCTAGAACCTATAGCAGATATACCTCTCAAGAACTAAGCAGGTAGTGCTAAATAGGTAAGGATGGGTGGCGAGAAGCGCCGCCCATTCTTACTAAAACAAATCCTTTCCTTCATAGAGAAAATGTCTACAGAGTCAGATGAGCTAATTTTTATAGCGGAAGACGGAGAACTATCCCCTTTAAATGAAGATTTAAATGAAGATCATAAAGATTCGTCTATTCCAGAGAATCAGTACCACGAATCTCTTGCTAGTCATGAATTTACGCTGTTGCCTGTTACGTCATTGCATAATAGACCGACATGGAAAGTCTTGATCTGTGATGACGATATCTCTGTTCATGCAGTTACTAAGTTTGCACTCGAAGGATTTAAGTTCGCAGATAAAGAATTAGAGATAATCTCTGCATTTTCTGGTGCTGAAGGCATCAAAATTGTTGAACAGAATCCTGACATTGCTGTCATCCTTCAAGATGTGATCATGGAAACTAATGATGCAGGTTTGCAAGCAATCAAGTATATTCGCGAGGTTCTCAAAAATCAATTTGTAAGAATTATTCTTCGCACAGGACAGCCAGCAGATTTTCCTGAATCTTCAGTAATTTTGAACTATGACATTAATGACTACCGATCAAAAATAGAACTAACACAACAGAAGTTATTTACAGCTATAGTTTCGAGTTTGAGAGCCTACAGCATGATGATTAATCTTGCGGAAAGTCGTCAAAACTTAGCAATGTTGAATGCACAGCTCCAAGAATTTAATCAAAATTTAGAGCGACTTGTACAAGAGCGTACTAGTGAGCTTGAAATTGCCAAAGAGGCCGCAGATAGTGCTAATCAAGCCAAAAGCCAATTTCTTGCGAATATGAGTCATGAACTGCGCACTCCGCTCAATGGAATCCTCGGCTACGCTCAAGTCCTCAAACTTAGTAAAGATCCTCTCATGCATCAAAACGGATTAGATATTATCCAACGTAGTGGGGAGAATTTGCTAACCCTAATTAATGACATTCTTGATATTTCTAAAATTGAAGCGGGTAAATTAGAGCTTCATTATGATTTGTTTAATTTGGGTGACTTTCTTAATAGGCTAATGGATATATTTCAAGTACAGGCTAGCAGTCAAGACACAGAAGTAAGCTATCAAACCATTGGTCAAATTCCTAAATTGGTTTATGGTGATGCCAAGCGACTTCGCCAAGTTTTATTTAACTTAGTGGGTAATGCCATTAAATTTACGGAAAAAGGCACTGTGACTTTGCTAATTCAAAACTCTACTGATAATAAAATTCGTTTCGATGTAATTGATAGCGGTGTGGGCATAGCACCAGAGGATTTACCCAAGATATTTGAATCTTTTGAACAGGTTGGCAATTATGAGAAAAGACAATCAGGAACGGGTCTAGGTTTGTCGATTAGTAAGCGGCTTGTTGAAATGATGGGAGGCGAACTAAATGTAACTAGTACATTAGGTAAAGGGAGTAATTTTTGGTTGGAGGTAGATTTGCCTGCTTATAAAAAGCCTGTGGAACCTGTTGCAAGTCAAGAACAAGTGCGTCAAGATTTTCCTGATTCTGCGATCGCTTCTAATTGCTCTCCAAAAAACACAACAATTCCTTTACCTGATCGGGAAGTAATACTGAGGTTAATGGAACTAGCCAAAATCGGTGATATAAGATCTCTATATAAAAATGTTCAATATTTAGAACAATCTGAGCCTAGATTGCAAATTTTCACAGAGGAGATGATGAGCCTTATCAAAAGCTGTCAACTTTATAGAGTTTTGAACTACCTAAAAGCGCAAATAGAAATGTAGACAATGGTTGCGGCGCAGAGCGCCGCAACCATTGTCTTGCTATATCTTTTTAGCTGTTACAACTCCAAAAATTCCATTGGGTTCCATTTGTACCTGAAAGTTTTGAAATCCTGCCGCTTCAGCCCATTGTTGGATCAGTTCCCAAGAGCGTACCCGCATTACCCAAGGAAGTCCAGTATGGGCAGGTAGAGTACGCGCAATCATTTCTAGCTGAGGATGCTGCGGCTGAATCGTAAAAATCAATGTACCTGATTGATCAAGAATCCGATAGAGTTGCTGAAAGTGATGCTTGATTAGCGCGTCATTGGGCAAAATCTCATGTAAGCCCGAAACAATTACAACATTTGGTCTAGGCTGCACCCGATCAAGATCTCGATCATTAAAAGCATCGGCTTGCTCGATCTGGGCGGTAACTCCCAATTGAGTCGCTAACTGATTTGCTTTGGCAACATTCTCTAGTTTGTAATCGCGTAGGGTTGCCGCGATCGCATCAGTCTCAAACTCCTGCAACACTTCTAAATCATAGCGTCCACCACCACAGGCAACATCCAACAAATGACAAGGGACTTTTTGCTGTTGATAGGATTGCAATACTTGATGGAGAGTGCTTTTCATTAACAGCGATCGCTCTCTGATGCCTCGCCATCCTTGAGAGTTGAGATAGAACCAGTCAATGAGCATTCCTATCGGCGTAATGCCACTTGGCTTATTCTTGTAAACATACTCCAACATCACGCCTGAATCAAAACCGTACTGAAAGCCAATCTGAATTCCTTTTGATAATTTGCCAATCGTTTTGAGGGAAAGATTCATCAATCTGTAGTACCAAGCTTTAGGGTTCCAGATTGGTAGGGGACGGAGAAGTTGCTCGTAAGTGGGGGATGATTTTTGTAGTAGCATTTTGAACTCCTGAAGAAAAGGAAAAAGAAAAAAGGAAAAGGGAAAAATTGAGGTTTTAGAGAGAGAGGTTTCTTTCTTCTGATAATTTGTGGATACTAGCTGTCAGTTGCTGGAGGAAAATTTGCTTTTGTCCATTCCAGTACAGTGATTTACCAATACAGATCCAGCATAGTAAGGGGACTGGTAGAAAATCACCTTTGGGAAGTGATTTACCAAGCCCATGCAGAAAGATGGGAATGATCGGTACATCAGGATGTTGTTTTGCTAGATGGGCGATGCCACTTCTAAACTCACCAAGGCTTTCAGGTGAGCCTCTTGTTCCTTCGGGATAGAGAATCAGGATCTGATTTTGGGCGATCGCCTCCGCACAGTTTTTAAAGAAGTGACGATGATGACAACTATTTTCGCCGCATTTACCTGCCTCAGTAGCAACAGGAATAATATTGAGAATATGACGCGCAAACCATGCTAAACATGGACTTTGTTGCAGAAAATACTGCTCATTTGCTACGGGGCGGAGATGCTGCACTTTCGACAATGGGAATAGTGACAAGAGAACGAGGGTGTCTAAATGACTATTATGATTGGCAACGAGAATTGCTGCTCCTGATGTGGGTAATCTCTCACGATGTTGGATGCGTAGCCCTAAAAGAACTAAGACAATGATTTTTGTAGTCAGAAAGAAAATGATCCTCAGAATTCGTTTCATAGCAATTGTCCTTGATAGTAGAAATAAATGGTGAAGTGGAAAAATATTGGAGCAGTGAAGGTTAGGCTATCAATGCGATCTAAAATACCGCCATGCCCAGGGAGAATTGTGCCGCTATCTTTAATCCCTAAATCCCGCTTCAGTGCGGAGATATTCACATCACCGATAAATCCCGTTAGGCTGAGAAGTAGCCCCAGACAGGCGGAATGGATGAAGTCAAAGGGAGTCAGCCAAGGAGCTAAGACGATCGCCAGTCCTGTAGTCGTCAAAACTCCGCCTAGTAAACCTTCAACAGTTTTATTGGGGCTAACTTTGGGGATGATTTTGTAGCGACCGAACAATTTTCCAAAGATGTATTGGGAGATGTCATTGATTTCGGTTAGTAGCAATAGATAGACCAATAATCCAGTGCCACCCGCGATTGGATTGCCGCTTTGTGGAAGCATGACTAAATAGGAGAGATGGCTAATCGTATAGACATTGAGCATTAGTCCCCAGTGGAGCGTGCCGATCGCATTTAAAAAACCCTCAGTTTCGCCATTGAAAAGCATTCTGACTGGCAAAAGCAGAAACATATAAATCGGAATGAAGATGAGAAACATTCCATACCAACCGTTATAAACCCAGAAATATTGGAGGATTATGGCGAGATAAGCCCAGAGTAAAACGCGGCGATCGCTAAAGCGCGTCGGGATTAGTGAGAGATATTCGCGCAGGGCAATGAAACTGAGAAACATGAAGAAAATAATGGAGGCGGGGTGCTTGAGTAATATGGAAAGACTGAAAATTGTGACCATCATCCACCAAGATTTGACCCGAGCATTTAATTCGCTATAGTCAGTATCCCAATGACTCAGAGCTAACCCGAACGTAATCATGGTGGCGATCGCTAGAAGTCCAAAAATTCCTGCGAGAGTGTATAACACTGATGTGGCGATATTTATTTCCATTTTGATTTTCCTACTAAAAATTTTTGAGCAGTAATTTGCACAGTAAGAGTGTGTTTGAGAAGTTTTGATCCCCCTAAATCCCCCTTAAAAAGGGGGACTTTTTTAATCTTTTCCCCCCTTTCATAAGGGGGGTTAGGGGGGATCGATCAGTATTTTTAGCAAATGCCTACACTTCTCAAACAGGCTCTAAAGCTATGTATCAAACACCTCTTCACTACTTCTCTAGTACAACCATTCCTTGAATCCGATTGGCAATAGTCCAAATCTGAAGCAGGATAACTGCAATTAAAAGAACGGTTAGCCATTGGGTAGGCTCGATTCCCAATCCCAAGATCAAGCCAATTACCCCGAAAACTAGGGCGCGATCGCTTTTACCCATTGGGCCTTCATAGTGACGCTTACGATCAATCTCATAGCCCAAGACCCCGACCATTTCTGAGGCGATCGCTAAGATCACAATGCCGATAATCAAGGGTGCAGAAACACCTGCAATGAGAGCAAATGGTAGATATATAAAAACGTCAGAAATGACATCACCCATCTCATTGAGAATGCAGCCCAAGGCTGATTTTTGATCATGTTCACGGGCAAGCATTCCATCGATCGCATTAAGAGCCATGCGTACTAATAAGGCGATCGGCATCGTGCATAGCACTTGTTGGGTCGTGGGTAGGAGAGAACTAGTGAATTGAGTGCTTTGTACAAGTGCTAGCCCTGTCAATCCTGACCATAAAATCGCGGATATCGTAACTTGGTTAGGAGAAATTTGCCATGTTGCCAATTGTTGGACTAATGGACGGAGTAGATTTTGAAATGCTGATTTGCATTGATAGACGGAAATCATTGGCTGCTCCGAAAACTCATAAGCTCATCATGCAGCCTGTACCTCTGTAATGTGAATGACTTGACCGAGTAGGCAGCGATCGCTACGAATCTCAAAGAAGTAGATCGAAGTAGGGTGAAGTTTTTTTGAAAAAGCTTGCTATAGTTATACCAAAGCACAAAATGGCGTAGCCGTTTTGCGCTTCCAAAACCCTTACGGGGTTTGTTTTTTAGTTCAAAGAAGTATTGTCACACTCTTGTGAATTGGTTAAGACAGCGCTGTTTCCATTGGTAGCTTTATATGCCGGTATCACACATACTCCGTCCTGAAGCCATTGAGCAATGGCTTCCTAAAACCATCCAAAATCGTTATGTGGAAATGCTGCTACGACGAATCGGGATGACGAGGCGTAGAGCCGAATGTTTTGTGCGTCTGTCGATCTATTTATTTTTGAAAGATTGTCAATCTCGACAAGCACTCCCAAAACCACCGCTTACAGAGCTATCTTTTCCGCAAGGATGGGTGGAATGTAGTTATCTAGAAGCTTCAGATGTGTTTTACAGCGATAAAGATCGTGGGGGCGATCGCTCAGCAGGGATGATGCTCAATAAGTTGGTTGATCTGGGGCTAGTTCAAAAACAATTTGATGGCAACTGCACCCAAATCAAAATTCAACCGCTGTCAGAGTTGCTCAAAGCTGATGGTGCGGAGAGCAAAGTTGATTTTGCGATCGGGGCATTTGATCCACGTAGTGATGCGATTCCGATCGCTAATTTGTTGGCTAGTAACTACAACTGGCTTAATCGCAATAATGATGCGGTCACCTATCGAATAGCTAATATTCTCCGCGATTGGGCAAGTCAATATGCAATAGGCTTGCGGGTAATACGTCGCAGTGACAATCAGAATCCTGTGGGGTTTTATGCTTTTTATCCAACTAAACGCGAATCCGAAATTAAGTTTTTTGAGGCTCCTAGCCGAGGGCTACATCTGAGTCAAGTTACCGATATCGATCCATTTCAAATGGCTTTAGCGGGAGATGAAACTTGTCGATCTGTCTTTGTGAGAAGTTGGGTAATTGATAGTGAATATCGCCAAATCTCTCAATCTAGTCTCTTACTGGATTCGCAACAAACCCTTCGGAGAATACAACAGGATTTCCCGAACCTATGGGATATGTACACATTAATCATTCACCCTGATTATGCTGCATTAGCAGGAGCTTTAGGATTTCAGAAAACTAACGCTGATCCCAAGATGCCTCTGTATTGGATGTACCAAGCAGTGGATCGCTTTCTTAAGCTTGATATGAAAAACCTACAAAGGTAAAGATAGATGACACTTTGCGCCATCTATAGCAGTCTGCTTTCACCAATTGAGAAAGCCTCAATTGGCGCAAAATGGTAAAAAT
>JBJTVM010000715.1:0-7966 GCA_046081205.1 Pseudanabaena sp.
ATTTTTACATTTTTGTTTCAGCTTTTGCTTGAATGTCTAAATGAAAGCTTTACTTAGGAGATAAAACCCAAATAAATAAACGTCAATTCGATGAACGCGCAAAATGGTAAAAATCGCTCTGCGATTTTTACCATTTTGCGCGTTCGTCGAATTGACGTTTGTTTATTTGGGTTTTATCTCCTAAGTAAAGCTTTCATTTAGACATTCAAGCAAAAGCTGAAACAAAAATGTAAAAATTCAAGTCTTTGCATTTCACAGCGATCGCCTTCAGTTTTAACGATGCCTCTATGATGAACCGTCTGAACATAATGAAGCTAGCCCTATTTTTGCTACCCGCAACCTCTACACCACTTTATGCTCTAGAGGTTGCTGCGGTAACAAAGCAGCGAGTGGTAGGCTTTCTCACAAATAAAAGGATTACGCCCATTGCCACCCCGAATGCAAACAATCTAATGTCAGAAGTTAGAATTTCTGCAAAACCTGCGATCGCGCAATGCTCACCTGACAATTTCAAGAGCTTTTTTGAGCAGTTTGTACATAATTCGGCGGGGAGAGAGCAATATATTTCGTCAGAAGTCCAAATTCGTGACTATCAAGATCCGAGTTTGTTAGTAATGACAATCGGTGACAAAAATTATGTAGATTTTAGGATTGGGGCGATTGGTAATAGATATGTTTATCTTGATCCTTCTGCAAAATTTCGCGGTAATGATGAGCTGTTAAAGAAGCGATTAAAACTGGACTATCAAAGGATCGATGCCAAAACATTTCGCGTAAATTATATTAGAGCCGATTTTATTAACGACAGGAAAGATGGAGATGGAAATCTAGTCAGAACCTATGGAAAACCAGAAGCATATATTTTTAAGCATCGTGACGGATGTTGGCAACTGTCTCAATCATTAAGACAGTACAGATCATGGAAAGATTCCCCAACGAACAACTTATTTACTAAGACTCTTCGGACTTTTGCTCCTATAAAACTTGATAACGGTGAATTTGTGTATATGGGGAAGGATGATCATACATTTGCTCATGATCGCGTTCTAACTGCTTATACGGATTTGCTTTACTACAAAAAACTTGATGCTCAATTTGGATATGCGGAGTCAGATAAACGGGATCGTTGGCGTGAATGGAATATACTTCATGAAACTGTCTCAAAAGAGCTTATGAGGTTTTATTCGACTCTGCAATGCTCAAGTAAAGAGCTAGCCGTTGTGCCTAGATTTGATGACTATGACGATTCATCAGGTACATATCCCAGCCAATCGCTCGATCGCATTGCTACAGCAATTGTTAACTATCAAACTTCGCAAGCTGAAATGCGTCTAAGTCCAGAAACTACAAAAAATCGATGGTTAGAGATTCGCAAGAAGATATCGATAAATACACAAGATGCTTGTTCGATTCTTGGCAACTAGATTCATTCATGATTTTATTCATTATTTGGTAGTGATTAAGGATAGGCGGCGCGGAGCGCCGCCTATCCTTAACTCTAGATTATTTCTTCTATTTAAACTGAGTTAGGTATTTAGCAGCATGAAAAACTGGAAGTTTGATTACTGTCCCTCAAAGATCGCCACTGGGATTCTTACTGGTCTCATTGGGTTAACCGTTATTGGCTGTTCGAGTCCTACTAACCCAACTGTACAGGAATTGCCTCAGTCTCAGACTAATTCTGTAATCTCAAATGTACAAAAAGGAAATCAATCTCCAACTGTTGAAAACATTAATAACAAAGATACAGCCAAGCCTCAAGTTACCCCTATAAACTCACCTGTAAACTCAACTCGATCTCAAGATTTACCACTCCGAAAAGGAATGACCTATAGCGAAGCGCGTCAGATCATTCTTGAACAAGGTTGGAAACCTAATCCAAAAGTTGAAAGCAACTTGAGAAGTACTGTAGTCAAAGCCATATTTGATCGCGGATATGTAGAAATTAGCGATTGTTCTGGCACAGGAGAAGCACCATGCCGATATGAGTTTGTCAATCAAAATGATGAGTTGCTATATGTCGTTACCGCAGGTCGTGATAGTTTACTCAGAAATTGGTGGATTGAGCAAAAGTCGCCAAAACCAACAGAATCCGCGATCGCAAGCTATCAGGGATTGATTCCTGACGGATGGATCGTAGAGCAAAAGACTCTCGGTGATTTGAATGGTGATGGGCAGTCCGATGTGGTCTTAAAGCTCATTCAATCGGGAACTGATGCAGATAGAAAGCGAGCGCTACAGGTTTTACTTTCAACTCCATCAGGTTGGCAAAAGCTTGCCTTTGCGAATAAGCTGTTGCTTTGTGCTAGCTGTGGCGGATTGTTGGGGACAGAAAATGGGTCACATATCGAAGTTGAAATTAATGATGGCATTTTAGTCGTGGATCAATTGCGTGGTAGTCGGGAAGCTATGCGGATCATTCATCGTTTTTGGATTGATCGCAATTCTCAAGAGTTAGTTTGTATTGGCGAAGATATCAATCCCTATGATCGAGTTAATGGCAATCAAGTTACCGATAGTCGGAATTTCTTAACTGGGAAGCGGCTTGTAGTGGAATCGAGAGGGAAACTTAGCAATAGCCAAGCACCTCTACGCAGTATGGAAACGCAAGTTTCTAGACAACTACAAAGTATTGAGTCAATTAATATTGAAGAAGCTATCAATAGCTCACTTCCATTGCCATCGGATTAATTGAATTCAATGCGACTAAATTTTTTTGTACTACTTCAATTCTCAACAAACTGTAATCAAACGTGAATTCGATTTTTACCATTTTGCGTGTTCGTCGAATTGACATTAATCAAATCAAAAACAGGAATGATATGTTGACCAACTACTCAGCTAAGACTTTGACGATCGCCCTGCTATCAGGACTTGTATCTGGAGGCATGTATTTCTATCTTAATCCTCAGCCTTCCCTTGCTTTACCTCAACAGTCTCCAACTTTGATTGCATCTGCGGATGCGGTAGCCCTATACAAAAGAGGAGTGCAGAAACGACAACAGGGGGATTTTAAAGGCGCGATCGCCGACTTTACCGAAGCAATTCGTCTTAAACCTGATTATGAGGAAGCTTATTTAGAGCGATTTAGCTTGAAATTTAGACTAGGTGACAAGCAAGGCGCAATGGCAGATATCAATACAATGCTCAGACTTAAGCCCCATCCGATCCTGTATTCCTTGCGTGGGACAGTAAAAGTTTCACAGGGAGATATCCAAGGCGCGATCGCCGACTATACCGAAACAATTCGCCTCGATCCTAAGTATGCCTCTGCATACCTCTATCGCGCCGATGCCAAGTCTTCTCTAGGAAATTCGCAAAGCGCGATCGCTGACTATAGCGAAGCAATCCGCCTCTCACCTCGCGACCCTAGTTATGATAAGGCATACTATGGTCGCGGTCTCGCGAAGGCTAAATTAGGAGATACACAAGGTGGAATTACTGACTTCCATGAAGCAATTCGCCTCAACCCTAGTTATGCTGATGCATACCGCGATCGAGGAACTGCGAAGTCTAAATTAGGAGATACACAAGGTGGAATTGCCGACATCAATGAGGCTATTCGCCTCAACCCAAAAGATTTTACTGCATACTTCAATCGCGCAATTATGAAGTATGCATTAGGGGATACACAAGGTACGATCGCTGACTACACAACATCAATTCGGCTCAACCCTAAAAATGCTGACGCTTACTTCAATCGTGGGTTTGTCAACAGTGAAAGAGGTGACAAACAAAAAGCTTTAGTAGATTTCCAAGAAGCTGCAAGGCTATATAAACTCCAAGGAAATACGACATGGTTTAACAACGCCCAAAAAAGAATTCGAGAACTGGGAGGTAGTCTGTAGATAAGGTAAGCTATTTGCGCCTCGCGAAGCGAGGCACAAATGGCTAGCTCTTTCATTGCTATAAAAACTGTGTTGAAACTCAAACAATTGTTACAGCATCTTAAAATCAGGGTTTGCTGACAATTTAAGTATTAGGATATACATAGTTAGGAAGTAAAGAAAAACCCACCTAACTGTTGAGTAAGTTCTTTAAATATTCCTTTGAGGGTGATAGTTATGAACGGTCTAGCTCGCAAATTAAGAGACATGGTGGAATATTTAAGCGATGCGATCGCTAAAATTTTCACCCCAAGCAAAGATGATTTCCCAGC
This sequence comes from Pseudanabaena sp., assembly GCA_046081205.1. Taxonomy (GTDB): domain Bacteria; phylum Cyanobacteriota; class Cyanobacteriia; order Pseudanabaenales; family Pseudanabaenaceae; genus Pseudanabaena. The sequence goes on from JBJTVM010000715.1 coordinate 4,160, forward strand.
CACAGGTGCACAACCTTACAGTGGCGATCCAGCTTCCTCTGAGTTAAATTAGAAAAAAAGAAAAGCCTCAAATTGCAAGGCTTTTTAAAACCTAAAGGAATGAAGGCTGCAATAAGCAACGTCTTCATTCCTTTAGGTTTTATTTTTGGTAGTGCTAAATAGATGAGGATGGGTGGCGATTCGCGCTACCACTCACTTATTGGGTTTTGCAGCGCTTTGTGTTCAAACCCGAACTAAGAATAAATTTGAAAGCGTTGCTTCGGAACGCTTTCAAATTTATTCTTGTGGTTCGTTTGATCGGAAATAGCTGTATGTTCTAACATGACCTACTATAGCTATGCAAATATAGCGCTTTTCAAGCAAGCGAGGTAAATAGGTTTGTTTCCCCGCCGAAGGCGGGGAAACAAACCTGTACTTCACTAGCCTGATAAACGCTATGTGAGCTATGCAAATATATTGAGTAATGCTCCACTGAGCTATACCAAGAAGATGACCCAATGATAATCAAGAACTCCAACACCGTCCCATCAAATTATTTATTGAGACTTAGCCAATGGTCAAAAGCGAATCTATTTAATGGTTGGTTAAATAGTTGCTTGACGCTCATTTGTGTTTGGTTGCTTTATCAACTGGGAGGAGGCATCTGGACTTGGACAACAACGATCGCTCAGTGGTCAGTGGTCAGCAATAATTTCCGACTATTTTTAGTAGGGCTTTATCCTGTCGAAGAGTTTTGGCGATTGTGGAGTATTTTAGCGATCGCAGGCAGCTTGGCAGGAATCTCATGGGGATTATGGGGAAGATTTAGCCGTTTTGTGGCAATCTCTATCGGTGCTTTAGCGATCGCCCTAGCAATTTTGCTACCCGTTGATAGCCTCTCCAAAATTTTGACCTTAGCAATTAGTGGCGCGATTGGGTTTGGGTTTCTGGTCGGACAGCAATGCAAAAGATTTACTCAAAGCTCTTTGATTTTAGCGATCTCTTGGTTTGCAACTTTACCCATTTCCCTATGGCTGATAGGGGGCAATCTGGGCTTAACTGCCGTTGATGTGAATGTTTGGAATGGGCTAGTTTTAACCTTGATTGTGGCGATTTCAGGGATCATCTTTTCTTTCCCATTGGGAGTTTTACTAGCCCTAGGAAGGCAGGGTACATTGCCCTTAATTAAATGGTTTTGTGTCTTATATATTGAGATTGTGCGGGGATTGCCACTAATTGGCATTTTGTTTATGGCGCAGGTAATGCTGCCTTTATTTTTACCCGCAGGTTTAGAAATAGATCGCCTTTTGAGAGCGATCGCCGCTTTTATATTTTTTAGTGCCGCCTATCTTGCGGAAAATGTGCGCGGAGGCTTGCAGTCAATTCCTAAAGGTCAAGCAGAAGCCGCTAGAGCCTTGGGATTAAGTATTCCCTTAACAATTGCTTTAATTGTTTTACCTCAAGCCCTCAAAGCGTCGATTCCTGCGATCGTCGGTCAATTTATTGGCTTGTTTAAAGATACTTCCCTTGTGGCGATCGTCGGTCTAGTTGATTTGATGGGTGTTTCTCGTACCGTCTTATCCCAACCAGAATTTATTGGTCGTTATGCCGAGGTTTATTTGTTTGTGGCTCTAATTTATTGGGCTTTTTGCTTCTCGCTATCGCAAGCTAGCCAGAAATTAGAGAAAAAGTTGCAAAACTGAAGTACCAAAACTTACCAAAATCTTCAGTTTTGGTCTTAGTTACAGCACTTTGCGCTATAACTAAGACCAAATAGTTCTTGATTACCCATGCCCGAATTGATCGAAAATGCTGCATTTCAGCAACGCCCCACATGGGACGAGTACTTTATGCTGTTGACCAAGCTTGCCGCTATGCGATCAACCTGTCTAGCTTTCCCAGTAGGTGCAGTAATTGTTAAAGATAGACAGGTACTTGCTACAGGCTACAATGGCTCACCCTCAGGTTCAGTTCATTGTACGACGCAAGGTTATTGCTATCCAGAGATGAGTAACTGCACTGTGAGCAAAGATTTTCCTTCAAGGGCGGTTCATGCTGAAGCCAATGCGATCGCCCAAGCTGCAAAACATGGTATCTCCACTGATGGCGCAAGTATTTATGTCACTTTGGAACCCTGTATTTCTTGTCTGAAACTGGTGATTTCAGCAGGTATTCGTGAAATTTTCTATGAGACGACTTTTAATAAAGGTAACAATGCGGCGCTATGCCGATCCTTTGTGGATGAGGGGTTAGTGACTATTAATCAAATCCACATCTCATCGTCTGTCCTTCAGAGAGCAAATTTATTTCTAAATTCTCCAACTTCTGAACTACGTTTGTACTCTTAATGAGAAGTCAATGAAACCTCAAATCACTCAAAAAGCTCCTTTTGCTAGGTTATTCGTTAAAGTGATTACCACTTCATGCGTTGCGCTGGGATTGTTGATCGGTTGTAATGATAAAGGGGCTCTCATTAAGCAATCAAATAGCCAAAAATTAGGGGGTACTTGGGAATTTAAAAATCAAAATGGAGCCAAAACTGGCATAGCAATTTTTGAGACTCAAAATGATATTGACGGGAATATTTATATTCTGTCTGGTGATTTGCCATCGGGTAAAACGGCGATCGTAGGTACTTTTAAAGTCAACTCCAGTCAAACTCCCCAGCAACTTGATCTTACTTTTGGCGATCTCACTACCCAAACTATCTATGAAATCAATAATGATGGACAGTTAAAAATAGCTAATTCACTCCCTGATCAGCCGCGCCCTACAGCACTAAATTCTCAACCGCAACAGCTAACCAAAACTTCGGATAGTACGACTATTCCTAGTGATGCCAAAATTTTGCGATCGCAAGATCTGCTCGCAACATCATCCTTAATTCGAGAAGCAGAGAGCAAGTCATCCATTCGCGCAATCATGCGATCGCAGCAGCAGATATTCCAAGGGCAAGGACAATTCTCGACTGATATCAATCAATTAAAATTAGGATTATCGCTGAATTCAGAGCTCTATAGTTACAAAGTCACTAACTTGGGCAGTCTAGTGCAGCATAGTGCTGTTCCTTTAAAGGATGGATTGAAAGCTTATACGGGGATTGTCTATGCGATCGCTAGTAGCGATCCAAATCAAAAAGCCACAAAATTACTTCTATGTGAAAGCAATATTCCTACTAAACAGATCCCACCCATGCCTCAGAATCAAGATGAAGGCTATAAATGTCCAAATGCCTATACTTCAATCAATCCATAAGCAACAACGATGTAGGATGAAAGATAGAAAAAATCTGTGTTTATAGATTGTTGTTTTTGTTGTGTAGTCTAGTCTGGCGTTTTAGCCTTTTTAATTCTGATTTAATCTCTAAATGTGGATCATTTGTTAATTGTTCTGCCCTTTTACTAGTCTCTAGCTTAGTAACTTTTTCCTTGGTTTCCAGTTTTTTAACTACTTTTCCTTGATTTTGTTCTCCCCCTAAGAGTAATCGTCTAGAGATTTCCAATAGAACGAGTATGGCAACACTTGTTATGCCGTAAAAAGCTACTGTCAAGACTGTCAATCCTGACAGGAAGCTGATAAGAGAACTAATGATAATCCCAACTATTATGCCAAGAACTACTAACAAGAAATTTCTTGTTAAAAAGTTCATAATTATTTGACTTATTTCTCGCAACCTAAGCTTATTTTATACCAATTCTTCAAATTCCAGCTACAGATAAAGCCTCTAGAATGGAAGCCCTCCCGGTTAAGGAAGCAATGACATCTTTCGTCATTTCCTTGAGCCTGTGAGTGACCAGTTCTTGCAACTGTTCTAAAGTCTTGGGCAAT